>NZ_MWQG01000015.1:0-90994 GCF_002210365.1 Fibrobacter sp. UWH1 | reverse complement strand
TTGGGTTCCGGCCTCCTCCAGTTCGGCTGTGCCGACCAGCAGCTACTTCGACATGACGAACCAGTTTAACGAGAAGGTGTCTTACGGCGAGTTCACCGACCCGCGCGACGGACACAAGTATCGTACGGTTAGCCTGAAGGATGGCATCTATTATACGGACACGCTTGTGTATTTCGCGGAAAATCTCAATTTTGGAAAGATGATTGCGGGCGGCACGGTACAGGGCGACTCGACCAAGTACTGCTACGATGACGACCCGTGGTACTGCGAGAACGGCTGGGGCGGACTCTATACCTGGAGCAACGCCATGAACCTTCCTTCGGTCTGTGATTCTGTCTCGCTGGGGTCAGAACAATGCAATTATTCTTTTGCTCGAGACAAAGATGGAAAATTGATTGACGGTGAAATCATTCACCAGGGGCTTTGCCCGGATGGCTGGCATATAGCGAATGATGGCGAATGGGCGAATCTTCAGACAAAAAGCAGCAACAGTGTCGCCTACTACATGGGCTCGAAGGTCGCCGGCTTCGGTAGCAACGATTATGGTTTGTCGATATTGCCGACGGGATGCTGGATTCCCCTAGGGGGAAAGTTTGATTCAATAAAAAAATATTCTCTGTATTGGTTGCCGCAACAATATCCGGATTATGATGACTCAGCTTATGGGGTTATTATTCAATCAATAGATGTCAGTAGGACGGCGAGAAGTGTGAAAACTCAGGCTTTTCCCGTCCGCTGTGTAAAAAATTATTAAACCGAGATTTTTTAACAAATCATGGGCTCGAAGGTCGCCGGCTTCGGTAGCAACGACTACGGATTGTCAATATTGCCTGCCGGGTATTGGCAGTTGGGAAAATTTGACCAAATTAAGTTGTCTGCAGGTTTTTATCTCCCTCAACAACATAATAGTAATGAAATTGCTGGTCGTGCAGTATATGTGGAAAAGAATTTTTTTGAACGATCGGGGGGAGCTAGTAAGATTCACGCTCTTTCCATCCGCTGTGTAAAAAAACTACTAACTATAACAAGATTTTAAACAAATTAACAAAGCCTTTCCTTTGAAAGGCTATAGGGGTTATGTGTCTAAACTCAACAAGAAGAACAAAAAGTCCAAGAAAAACCGTAACAATTACAAGATCGAGTCTCTCGAACCGAGACTCTTGATGGACGCTGCGTAAAAATGATGCTCACATATAAATTTTTTAAAAAGCCGAAGAAGGCCTATTTTTTTTTGAAAACGTGGAATTTGCGGCAACCTTACGGGATGCCGCATTTTTTATGTCGTAATGTTGTAAGTTGTTTGTAATTTTGTGGTGTAAGATTTTTGTATTAAGTAATTTTTTTTTGTTTCAATATAAAGTAAAGTTTTGGGATGATTTTGTATGACATCCGGCTTATTATTTACTAATTTTTGGGATGTATGTTTTTTGCCTATGAAGTTGTTTCACCTTTGAAAAAATTATGAGTTATGAGTTGTGAGCTATGAGTTGTGAGTTACGCGGCTTCGCTGCAGGAGAAGGCGATTGTGGGCATCGAGAGTCCCCTCAAGACTTAAGGTTCCTCAAGTTTTTTCCGCTTACACGGTTTTCCGCCGCTGATACGTTGTTCCGCAGCGAACCTCTAAACCCGCGGCGAAGCCGCCAAATTTCCTCTTATAATTCATAGTTCATAATTAAAACCCCGCGCCAACGGCGCCAAATTTTAACCTCGAAGCGAGCCCCGCGAGCGCGCTCATACCTCGAACCTCGTGCCTCATCAACAATTTCTATTTTCTTTCTTTGGAGTAAAAAAATGAATCGACTGTTACCTTTTGCCCTTGCCCTTGTTGCCGCTACCATGTGCTTTACCGCCTGCGGTGACGACGACAGCAGCAGCTTCGTTGAACCGGAAAAGGAATCCTCGTCTAGCGAAATCCTGAGCAGCGGCGACGAAATTTCCGTGAACTCGAGCGACGACGAAGGCCTCGACGCCGCCTCCAGCAGCGGGAAGACTTCCAAGAATAGCTCCTCGAGCAAGGGAAGCTCCGCAAAATCGAGCGAAAGTGCCGCCTCCAGCAGCAGTGTCATCCCCGGCACCGACCGGGGATCTAGCAGCAGCGGGGTGGCATCGTCGAGCAGCGTCTTTTTGCCCCGCCGTTGCGAGGAGGGCGCCAAGGACACAGTTGTAAAAGAAAATTCAACTGCGTATATGACGTGTAGGGATAACTATTGGCGAACGGATACGATAATTTACCCACCCAAGCCCAAGGTTTACCCGAACATGGACCGCCAATTCGAAAACCCGTACAGCACACTCAGCGAGTTCACGGACCCGCGTGACGGCCAGAAGTACACGACGCTGATACTCCACAAGCGTGATAGTGACAAGAAGATAATTGACGACGATTCCATCGAGGTTTTCGCGCAGAACCTGAACTACGGCGAGATGGTGGACTCGAGCGTCCACCGGCTGGACGACGGCAAGGTGGAGAAGTACTGCGAGCTGAACGACGAGTGGTTCTGCGAGAACGGCTGGGGCGGCCGCTATACTTGGAGCGAGGCGATGGGGATATCGTCGAAGTACGATTCCGTGCTCTGGAAGGATACGACCGGCGGCAACACCCGCATACACCAGGGCATCTGCCCGGAGGGCTGGCACATCATGAACGGCTACGAGTGGGAAAACTATACGGCGGGAGGCGGATTGAGCATGGCGTCGAAGGCGAACTGGACAACGGACAAGACCGGCGCGAACCTGCTCGGCATGTCCGTGCTGTTCGACATGCGCGACTATGAACTCAGCTGGATGCTGACGAACTTCTTTACACCCGCAGAAGAATCCGCAACGATTGCTTATAGTGTCCATGTAAATGACGTTTATGTTAAAATGGGGGCTGCTCAGAAATCTGAACTCAACAGATTCCCTGTCCGCTGCGTCAAGAATTACTAGCCGCCTGACATAATCCAGGCCAAATTCAAGAAATTTTAAACAAAAAAGGCACGGCGATACACCGTGCAGGGGGGAATCTTTGTCCAATATCAATAAAAACAACAAGAAAAAGAACAAGTCTCGCAAGAACAGCTTCAAAATCGAGTCGCTCGAACCGCGCCTCATGATGGACGCGACCTGTGATAATTGGGAAAATGAATTGAATTGGATTGACGTGTCGTCCGCTGCGTCAACGGATTATCAACATTGGTTGAAAACGAACATACCGACCCTTTTCATTGAGTCGAATGATGAGACGACCCTTGCGAATGTAGGGACTTTGGCGGAAACCGATACCGGTTTCTTGGCATTTTCCGACTCTAAAATGGACGCTATCAAGAAAGATTTTCAAAAGATAATGTCTTCGGCCTTGGATAGCATCAAGACTGATTATAGGGTTAATTTGATGGCGCAGGATGCCTACAAGGAATTGTCCGACAGCAAAACAACTGCGATAAGGAAAGTTGAATTGCAGATTCAGTTAAATCAGGAAGTTGCAAACCATTTTGCAACGGCCATGATTTCGACTGCCGAACTCGTGGCAAAACTGAATTCCGATTCAAACAATACTCAGTATGTTTTTAGTGTGGGCTCCAATCCCGACGAGATTGAAGTCACGGTCGGTGTTGACAACACCAATAATCAAATTTCAAAGACTGTTGATGGACTTTCCGCCGATGTCACCGGATTCTCCGGGGTCGCGACGAACCTGTATTCAGGTGTTGTCAATAATCCGACCCTTGGAGTGCATGTAGACCTTGGTCGATATTTCACTTTGAAGCTTGATGGACAGGGCGCCGCCGTCCTTGGCGACCACGATGTGGGGGTTGTCGCCCATTTCAAGCAATATACTCAATATGATACGGTTACCTCGATAAAAGATCTATGCAAGTCTAGCGGCAATGTGCTTGAATTTACATCCGTTGCGGATGCCGACGATACCGGTTGGGACTACTCTGTGGGGCTCGGCCTTTCGTCTCATGGTGTATACGACATTATTGAGGGTGACCTGGATTTCGATGTTGTCGATCCTTCTAAAGTTTCTGGTCTTTCCAATACGCAGAACCTGAAATATGTCTATGATTCCAATTCACAAAAGTGGATATGGCAAGCCGCAGGCGACATTGAAAATGTCGAACACGCGAGCATGGGACTTATCTTGCAGAAGCTTTCGGAACTTTCGCTTTGGCTGAACCAGAATTCCACGGTTACGCCCGAGAATCCGACCCCGTTGCTGTATGATTCTTTTTCGGGAGTTATCAATCAGAATGCTTCCGAAAATGCGAATCTTTCGTTACTCTTGAATAACGTGCTGAATAAAAGTCCCACCTCTCTTCAGGAACTACATGGATTGATGGGGAAGCCCGTCGATGCCATGGGGCAATCTATTTCGCAAATCGTTTTGAACGGCAATTCGCTGACCTTGTCGTTTAAGATGGAACTCGCACCGAATCCTAGTAAAGCCCAAGTCTCTATCGTGACGGATGCGCTTACGGAGCTTGGATTCAACGTGATGCGAAACGAGTCCCTTGAATTGAATACGTCCATTGTCAAACTTCAGTTCTCGCTGGACATCAATTTGAGTGCCTCGACAAGGGCCGATGAAAAGACCGCAGTGAGGGAAATCTTTAAAGAGACTGCGTACCAGGAAATTTTCGGCGTACAGACTGCCGCTGTAAGTGGATGTTTTGATATATCTACTAGTGCTGATGCAAGTGTCAGTGTATATAAGCGCGCAGATTTGGGAACGTGTTATTGCTGTTGTGCAAACGAGTTTGATGGTTCCAAGGCTGGTTGCTACATTGATGTGTCAAGTTGCTCTTTTCCCGGAACATATACGTTTAAAATGACCTGGACAGATTCTTCTGGTTCGTCGCAGAGAGCGGACTTCTCGTATTCCAGCTTTGAGGAACTTGTTTCGGGCATCGAAGCCTCGTTTACTGAAAATGGCAAAAAGATACATGCTTATTATTGTGATGATTCTGCTTCATCTTCAAAATTAATATTCCTGGTCCTAGAAGAAGGGCGTACAGTATTAAACATCACTTTGGATTCGTCCCGTTTTACTGATTGTTACATGCGCGTCGATGAAAATTGCCCGTTAAACGTGGCGGCTGGTAACATCGTCATAACGGAAACTAGCTCTACACCTGTCACGATAGCGGTGCCGGCGTTCGGTGAAGTTGACCGCGATGCGCTTGCGAAATACATAAAAACCCAATTTGATAGTAATGGCCTGGCGAATTATGAAGCCGCCTTTAAGGATGGGCGTCTTGTCATCCGGAATACTGAAGGTAAGACGTTTAATGTATCGGGCGATTTCTTTTCGAATAACAAACTGATTGATTCTAGCTTGAGTGGGCTGGACAGTTCCGCTAATTGCCTGCGGATTGTTTTTGAAGATAAGACATCCCCTGTCGACCCGAGCAAATCCCTTCGCGATACAAGAGATATCGACCTATGGACTTGGTTCAGTAGTTTGTCGACGCCGGTTGATGTTACGAAGCAGGGTAATGTTACTTTGACGGAAATCATGGATGAAATATGCAGGCGCGCCAATGTCGATGCCGCCGGCAACTATCTTGAAATGATTCGCTTCGACGGTACCCGCCTTGTCGGCGTGGGCAATTACAACATTGCAAGTATCGAAAACCTGAACGGCTCCTTGGCCTCCGCCCTTGGCTTGACCGGCAAGGCCGATGACGGGGCCTTGTTCAAGCTGGACGCCTTGCTGCTTAATGCTACGGATTCCTTGGGCTACAAGAATTTCGACCTTTCGTTCAACCAAAAACTGAGAGGCAGTGTCGATGTTGACGGACGCCTTGGAATGATTGGCGACCAGGTTTCTGCGCAAAAAGCTGGCACGGATAGCCACTTGGCAATGGACCATTCCGTGGAACTGAAGTACGACGGTTCAATAGGTACGATTCAGTTGCCCGACGTGAACGTTTTGGGCATACACGCAAGCGTAGCTTCCCTGGTAGATGACTTTGAGAAGGCCTACACTTCCATGTGCGATTGCTTGAGTGCCGTTTACAGTAGTTCTACGTTAAGTAGCGACGCCACCATTAACGACTTCGTCAACTTGAAGGATTCCATCGACAAGTTCGTGAATGCGACCGACAATTTGAAAATTCGTACGGACAACATCTGGAAATACGTTGTTGAGGTGTTCAAATCGGATGTGACTGTGCATGAGGCGCAGGTACAGCTGTTTGGGACGGATATTTCGACGATTTTGAATTATATTCCTTCGTATCAACAGGATTTCTCATACCTTTTTAGCATTGAAAATGCTTCCAAAATTCAATCTGCAGGACATGTTGCAAAGATTCAATCCTTGTTAGTTTCGATTGCAAATGCAGCGAATGATATCGATTCCCTTTTCTCTTCCAACGTAACTGCATTCGGATCCTCCCTCGTGTCTTTGTTCGATGGCATTGCCGAGTCCATCGAGAAGCACAAAAATTGGCCCGAATGGAAGGTGTCGAAAACTGTCAACGACTCCACCCAGTACACGATGGACAGCAGTGTGATGTATGGCTCCTGGAAGGACCAGGGCGTTCTCAACAGTACCGCAGCCACGCTGCAAAACAACGGTACAGCAGCCTCGTCGCAAAAGATTTCCTATAATGACGGGGTCGACGTTAATTACATTTCCCCGTATATTGCAAATTGGAAGGATATCGAGGTCGGCGTCGCCATCAAGGAGGCTGCCGCTACTTTTGGTGAGCAGTTTTTAGGTGTCTTACCCGATGGGTCGCCGGTTGATGGAAAAACGTCCATTTTCGATAACGGTGTCCTGACGAAGGAGCTGCCCTTTATAGGAAAGTCGCTCTCTGAACTGTGCGGGTTCGAAACGAAGATGGAGGAGTTCCGCCACCTGCTCGGAAGTGTCGACGGAGTTACCTTGCAGGACTTCTTTACGCAGCTGCAGGACAGGCTCGGCTTTCAAGTAACTGATTGGTCTTTTGCCACTATTAACTCTTCTTGCGATTCTCAAAACATTGATTTCAAGTGGGAATACAAAATCCAGAACGGAAATATCGTGCTGAACAATATCGGTACGGGGGAAATCAATGTCGGCGGTGCCCTGGATGTCAATATCAATGCGTCCTTGACCTTCCGAATCCGCATGGTCCTGACATACGATAGTACCGACGGCAAGTTGAAAGTCTCTTTTAAAGCTGTAGAAGAAACAATTAACAATATCGTTCAAGAGTTGCCTATCGTCTCGGCCAATGTGTCTGTGGAGAAAAATCCGCTTACAGGTAACTTGCATGTAAACTATACCGTTGGCGACCAAACATTCCAGGCGCCTTTGCTTGAAATTGCAGAAGATAAGACGAATAAAAGCTACATCAGTATGCATTTCAACTGTGGTGTGAACCTTGATGTCAATACGGACGCTTCCGGGGCGACAACCTATAGCCTTTCCCCAGTGTCCGCTGACGTGGACGCCAATGGTAAAATTTATGTGAGTGCCGCCGGCCAGAATGCGGGCTATGTGGAAATCGGCGGTAATGTCGGTGATTTACTCACTTCAGGGCTTGGCAAACTTGTGCCGTTCGTTGATATGGATAGCAGCAAACTTGACAAGACGAGGCTGTGGGTGGATCTTTCCAATTTGAAAACCGATTTCAGCATTACGTCCTTGTTTGAACAGATGAACCTTGTCTCGGATTCTTTGTCGCAGCTGCTCCGCAAGACCATCAGCGGCATAAACAAGGAAGTCCTGCGCGATTCCGTGCGTAGCATTCCCTTTATCGGCGATAGAATTATCAGTGCCGCCGATTGCCTCACCAAGCTGGACGAAACGTTTGTCGAGCCCTTCCGCAAGTACATCGACTCGGCGAAGAACTTGAATGCGGAAACTGTCGCTTTCAAGCTATACAACTTGCTGAACAAGGCGGGTGTGCTGCAACAATGTCCAAATTGTTCAACAACGAGTGAAACATGGGCCGGTAAAACCTTTGATCAGTTCTACAAGGGAATTCAGTACTGTGAAAGTGATTCCGAGGCCTGCTGGCGTATAAGAATCGGCGGGTCGTACACCCTGGATGCCGATGCCGATTTCGACCTTGGATTCCCTGGGCTCGGTTTCCATTCCGATGGTGGCCTTAAGATTGAATTGAAATGGACGCTCGATATTGGGTTCGGCGTGTCGAATGATGGTGCCTTCCTGTTGCTCGATACGGGAAATGACCTGGTCTTAGAACTAAATGTATCGAAAAACGGCCTTGATGTCGAGGGCTCCCTCGGTTTCTTGACAATGAAATTGAAGGGGGGCTCGAAAACTGGCTTTGATGAAGATCCGTTTAAAGTGAAGTTGAACGTTGACATAAATTCGAACGCTGCATCTTCGGCGTCGACATCTATCGACGTTCACAACCTGGGGCTGGGAATATCGGTAAAGGCGGATTTGCAGGCTGACTTTGAAAATACTTGGAATTTGAGCCTTGATGGGGGTGCAACATTCCCTTCGATTGAAGCGGATTTGAATATTAAATGGTCTGCCGGGACGGCGTCTCTTGCAAGCTCAAATGGCTTGAATTACCTTGCGTTTGAAAATATAAAGTTCAATGGGGGGGATTTCATTGATAAAACAGTGAAGCCTGTACTTGAAAAAATCAAGAATGTCATTGAACCGATTCAGCCGCTCATCAAGTTCCTGCAATCCGAAATTCCGGTATTGAACAAGCTCCCCGCCGGCAAGGTACACATTACAGTACTTGACCTTATCAAGATGTACGGTTCGCAGAACGACATGGATTTCGGCTTCATCGACGACATCATCAAGGTGAACAATCTTATAAATAGCCTCAACACTGGGAGTGGTAGCCTTTTCCTCTCGTTGCCGAATTTTGTGCTTTATGAGGATGAAAAAAATTATACAGGAACTGATCAGCAAGTTCGACAAGATGCTAATAAGCAGTCCTTGAACTTCCTTTCGGGCGTAAGCAAGAATGTCGACAGCTACGTGCAGCTTTTGCGCGAGACGTTCACCCTCGGCGGAAAGAAGGTGAATGATTATACGTCAGACTTGAAAGCCTTGCAAAATGCGCTTGGCGACTTTGACATGGCGCAACCGCAATCTGCATCCTCTACAACCATTTCGACGAATGGCGGCAGGGGCTGGTCGTTCCCGATTCTTGAAAACCCGCTCACAGAAATTGGCGGGCTTCTCTTTGGCCGCGAAGCGACTCTTGTCACCTACAACATGTCGCCGCTCAAGTTCAATTTTGACTGGAAGAACAGTTACCCGATTGTCGGCCCCCTGTGCGCCGATATCGGCTTCAACTTTGGTGTTTGCATCGATCTTACGTTCGGCTACGATACGCACGGCCTTGTCCGTTGGAAAAACAGCGGGTACAAGAATGCAGTGCTCCTTCTGGACGGTTTCTTCATCGCCGACTGGGACGAGTACGGCAAGGATGTCGCCGAGGTGGTATTCCATTCTGGTGTCGTGGCTGGGGCAAGCCTTGCCGGGCGCGCCGGTGTCAATGTCGGTTTGAATCTGGATGTAAACCTTGATTTCAGGGACCCGAATAACGACGGCAAGATTCGTTTTGGCGAAATGGGCGACTTGCTGAAGGACCCGATTCATATCTTTGACGCTTCCGCATCAATTGAAATAGAAGCGTACGCTTATCTGGATTACTTTATCGGTAGAAAAAAATGGGTTTTGTGGAGCAGCGGAGCCTTTGAACTGTTCAAAACGGCTTCTACATATACTAATAAGCCTGTCATGACATCTACGGTCGGTGATTACCTTGTTGTAAATGTCGGTGAGTATGCGGCTGGCCGAAATTCCGGCAACTTGAATGACGGCGATGATACTGTCTTCATTAATTTTACTTCGGAAGATGAAGGAACAATTCAATGGAATAAAAGAGGTGCTGTAGAATTTTCCATCGGGAAAGATCTTAAGGGCATTTGTATTTATGCCGGAAATGGTAATGACGTGATTTCTATAACGTCTGATGATGGCGTCTACGTTGAAAAGGATGTTATCGTCTATGGCGGTGACGGCAACGATCAAATAGATTTGTCCGGATTGTCATTGGCTGCCGGCGTTAACGCTATCTTGATGGGAGACTTGGGCGTTGATGTCATCAAGGGCGCGAATGGCTTGGGCAATAACTTTATTTTTGCGGGAACGGGCCGTTATGTCATGGATAAAGACAAAGAGAAAGTCCTGCTTGCCGAAGCGTATCCGGATGTATCCGTTGCTGAAAAGAATATCTTGACGGGAGGGGCTGGCAAGAACTATATCTTTGGCGGTTCCGGGAGTGATGTCCTTTATGCGGGTGTTGTTTCGGGGACGAATAATTTCTTGTTCGGTGATGGCGGACGAGTCGAAATAGACGGGAAAAATGCAACGCCCAGTCGCTATGACCTGTTCGACGAAGGCGGCGACGACCTGCTTTATGGCAGCGAAAATGCCGACTTCTTGAGTGGTGGAGCTGGAAATGACTGGATTGAAGGCTTTGGCGGAAATGATGTGATTTATGCCGGCCTTGGAAATGACATTGTCTTTGGCGGAAATGGCGTTGATACTATCTATGGCGGTGACGGCGACGATTTGATTTTTGGCGATACTCCTGCGGATAACGGCATGGTGATTGCGTCAAGTGATGCCAATAAAGTTTTGCCGTATGCATATGTTTCGAAGGAGTTCAAGAGCGAAGACCATCTGTTGTATAGTAAAGACAGTACAACAAATATTGAAACAATTGCCTTGACGACTTCGCAAGCTTTCTTGGATAAATTCAATAACGGTATTCCGGATGATATAAAAGCGATAGTGCGGAGTAGCTCTGTGACTAAAGAAAATACGGCTGATATCATTTGGGGCGGTAATGGCGCGGACATTATTTTTGGTGATGATGGAGCCAATGGAACAACAGCCACGGGCGGTACCGATATCATAGAAGGCGGTGCCGATAACGACTTCATTGACGGCGATGGTGGTAATGATGACATTAAGGGCGGTTCTGGCGATGACGTCATTTATGGCGGCATGGGCAATGACGTGCTTGATGGCGGAGCCGGAAACGATATTGTGTTTGGCGATGACGGCCTTGAAGGAATTGACAAGCGTGGCTTGAATGACGATTGGTTCAATCAGAACGATGATGAAAATAAGTTGCTCTTTGGCGAAATTATCGCTCCGTTTAAGGAAAATTTTGACTTAAACTACGATGCTGAATCGAAGTCCGGTGGTGGAGAAGATACCATTATTACCGGAAACGGTTCGGATATTGTCGATGGTCAAAGTGGCAACGATACCTATGAAGTGAACTTTATGGGTAGCTATAACAAGGCCTATACGAATATCATTGAATCTGGTTCCGATGTAAATGATACTGTGACGGTCAATGGCACTATTGACGATGATATCGTTCTTGTCCGTAGGTCGGAATCCAATCAGATTGATGATAAATCCGTTCAACTTGGTTTTGTCGCCTTATTGCCGGATGATGAACAGGCCGGAGCGTCTACTGAGCCGAGAGTTGAAAAGAGTCAAATAGAAAGAGTCAATTTCTGGAATGTACGCAACAATGGCGGTGTTGAAAAGTTGAATATCAACACGGGCGCCGGTGACGATAAGATTGCCGTTGACGGAACGCTGACATCGACGGCTATTGATGCCGGTGCAGGCAATGATACAATCACTGTCGGTCAGATGTATGAATCTGCTCGTGATGCTGCAACAAATACAGCCAACGTTCAACTATTGGATAATTTTGCTACGACAAAGACTACTCAGGGTTACTTGAGCAATGGCGTTGAACATTCTACCGCAATTAATGGTGGTTCAGGCGACGATACCTTCAACTTGTTGCATACGAGTGCAGCTATTTCGCTTGTGGGTGGAACAGGGGATGATTCGTTCAATGTGTCAACGTTCCAAAAGGCGGATTCTAATGGAAAGGCTGCGGGTGTTATCCAAAATGCTCCTGTTACACTGATTGGCGGGGCTGGTCAGGATACTGTGAGTATTGCAGGCACTGAGGCTGACGATACTTTCGTAATTTCGGAAGGCACAATCCAATCGTCCGGTGTGAATGTCCAGGCAGTAAGTATTGAAAATCAGAACGCTTATGGTTGCGCCGGTGACGATGAATTCTACGTACTTGATACGAAGAAGGATTCTGTAATTTATTTAAATGGAAATGAAGGCAATGACAGCTTCTACAATGGGGGCTCGCAGAGTGAATTGCCGTATATCGCTGTTGATAATGTAGATTACAAGGGACATAGTGGCATCATTTCACATGATGTATTGTCGAATACGGAAAAGTATAAACAAACCAAGGCAGACTCAATTGCTATAAATGTCCGTGATAATGACGTTTCTGCGACAGTAACCCAAAATGTTACAGACATTGTGTTTGTGGATGTCAATGGGAATGTAATTCAAGAGGCGAATGCTACTATCGAAGAAGGCAAGGGTGTAACTAAAACTTACGGGATTAGGCTTTCCAAGGCTCCTACTGTAGGGGAAACGGTTTCTGTGACGGTATATGCTCCTGAGATGACTGTTGAAAAGCATCAGCTTGGAGATAGGGGGCTGTATATTGTAAGACCTGATGGTAGTTATGCAAGTTCTGTTACGTTTGAATTTACGCATGACAATTTTGATAAACCGCAATATGTCGATATGATTGCTTTCAGCGATAATTTGCGTGAAGGCGATGATCATTTTGTCTTGCTGCATGGGGTTTCTTGCTGTGGCTCGACAAAGGTGAATCCTTGCAACAATATGCTGATGTTCTTGAAGGATGATCGCTCTTCGGAAAGACTTGTAAGCAATTCCTTGAATTTGAATCGCAATGCGTTTACGGAAACCCTTTCGCAAGTGGTCAGTGAAGAAAATGCGACAAAACATCAGATCATAATTCCGCTTAATTCTTCTGCTGACGTCGACGATTTCTTTGCTTGGTACGAAGGAATGGATGATGGAATATCATTTACTTATCATTTTGCTCAAAATGCGTTGACTGTTGAGTGGGATGATACCGTAACCATAAATGCCGGTACAACGTTGTTTGTGAATTATACAGCGCTCTCAATGACGTTGGATAATACGTGCTCGGTCAACCTGAAGTACGAAGCGAATGATTTGGGACTGATTGCTTTGGGTACGGATTATGAAACGTCTGAAATTGACGAATATGATTCTGCCAATGCATCAAGCGACGATAAAATAACTTATGTTTGTTCTTCCGATAAAAAATCTCTAAGACTGTACAAAAACGGTGCGTTAATACCGGAAAATGAACCGGGCTATGTTGTTAGCTGGATTAACCAAAATATTGATGTAGATTCAAACGGATATATCAATGTGGATAGCATATATGGTGTAGCTGATCTTTCAATAATAACCCCAATAGGAAAGACGATTCCATTGAGTTACGACCAGTCTACGAATGACTCGTTCTATTTCAAACAGTTTGGTAATGGCATCCAAATATACGATAAAAATGGTTATAATGTTACCAGCGCTTATGCTGGGGCAACTTTGAATTATCAGGTCGCATATTGGGTTGGTGGAACCAACGGGAATATAACTGCAAAAAATGGAGCGTCTTTCGAAATTGACGGTGATCATAAGGTAAAATTCTTGGTCGGTGAAGATCATTGGATAACAACTCAAAGAAATTCGAGTAGTGACGGATATTTCTATAAAATAGAAGGTACTCAACTTATTGTTTGCTCAAATAAGACTGGTTTGCCTGTTTCTGTTTCGGGTTGTTTGAGTTTTGCTCAACGAGGCGAAATCAATGTGGTCGATGAACTGTGCGCTTGGACGAATAACGGGTCTGCAAATGATTTGGATAATCTTGGTGCTGGTAAGTATGCCGAGTCAACTGCAGGTAAAGTCGTCATCACGCAGACGAACGGTTCCACGGATGTTGAAGAAGGTGGCGCTACGGATACATACGCCATAAGCCTTGACGGGGACATTCTTGAAAATGATGAATCTGTAAAGGTTGACGTTAATGCGATTTCAACTCCCTTCTACAAGGAAGGCGTGGAGCAGAAACTTGAAAATCTGCAATATGCAAAGCAGGTGAAAGTATCCAAGATTGAATATGTGGAAACAGGAAAGAGCGATGTAGTGGTTTATTCTGCAACTAGTGCTAATGCTGATGAAAAAATCACAGTTGAGTTTACAAAGGATCGGTGCGAGGGTTATTTCCGTGTGACTGTTGAAGCCATTGATGACAATGTTGCTGAAAGTGACAATCCGACACTAGTTCCTGTTGGCGCTAAAACAATAGAGAATATTTTAGGTAATTTGTACGAAGATGGCGAGGGCGAAACGCCGAATGCTATTGATGGCAATCCTGAAATGCTTCACTATGTAACCGCAAACATGTTAAAGCAGGATTCTACTCTGGATCCTAATAGGGAGTTGAATGAGCCTACTGAAGCGGACAAGACTTTGCGCGAGACCATAGCTGATTCTGCAGACTTCGACGAATCAAAGAGCGTTGACCGTGTATTTGTCAACAATATGGACAATACGTATGATGCTTCCAGTTCAATGAAAGCTTTAGCGCAGTCTAAGGTTATTCCAACAACAGGTGCTTCTAAGTATGTATTGGACGTTGCCGCGGCAGATGAAAAGTTGGTGAAATCAGATAAGCATTCTGTTAAACTTGAACATACGGATTTGATTCATTCTCAAAATAATGACCAAAAGAACATTTCCTTCGGTAACATGGAATATGCTGAAGTGAACCTTGGCAATGCCGAGGATACGCTTGACATCAGCAAGTCCGTCTACCGTGAAGATAAATTCCAGACATTTACGGTCGTGAATTCCGGCAAGGGTGACGATACCATCAATGTGAATAGCTACACGGATGGCTCCGACGACCAGCTGGTAATCAATGCCGGCGAAGGCGACGACCATGTGAATGCTACGAATGCGAACGTTACAAAGTCTGGATTGACTGTTTTCGGAGGCCTCGGAAACGATGTCATTGAAGTGAACAGCGACAGTTCCCTTGTCTTTGGAGACCGTGGACAGGTACTTTATCTCGATGAAGAAGGTAAGGTCGTTACACGTCTTGGCGACAATTATCATGGTTCCGATTATGCAACTGGAATCAACAAGGGTGACGAAGCGTATTTCCAGACGGATGGAACTCGTTACGGGGCTGCCATTGCGCATACGACTACGGAAGATGAAGGTGGTAACGATACTATCTCTCTCGGAAATGGACGTAACGTGGTCTTTGGCGGCGCTAATACCGATTCAGAAATCGACAAGGATGAAAAGGTTGTTGTCGTGCGTGGTATAGATTCCATTACCACAGGAAATGGCGACGATATCGTCTTTGGCGATGATGGTTACATTACCTTCCAAGGAAATGGAAGCCGCATAGAGGCTCTTACCCAAAAATTTGAAAAAGAGGATGCTGATTTTAAGATTGAGAATGCTCCTGAAATCATAAGCGAAGCCACCCTCAGTTTCAACTTCCAGGGCCCGGCCCAGTCTGGTATCGGTGCTAACGAACAGGCCGGTGCCGTAGCCGACTACAGAGCCAAGAGTGTGGACGAAACGACTGGCGAAACTGTAGAAATTACCGAGCACGCCGATTATTGCGTGGGCAACTGGAATAACATCAAGAGCGTTTATGGTCGCGAGTCGGGAACTTATGGCAACGATGACAACGAAATCGTGCTGTTCGACAACGGAACCCGCGCAAGTGCCGTGAGCGTGACTTATGGTGCGACTGAATCCCATAGGATTAGCACCACCGATGGGGAGAATATTCGCCTGCGTGGCTACGACCAGACTCCTTATGTGCATGGCAGCAATTCGGGTGATGTGAACCTGATGAAGAGCGGCCTTGACATTAGTGGCAACAACGGTCGCAATACGCTGATTACCCAGGTAGACGGTCTTTCGCAGTATTTCACGGAATACGAAGTTGTTGTGTATCTGGACATGGTGCGTGAAATCTCCATGCATGAAAATAGCGTCCGTGTTGTCAAGTTGTATATCGATTCGGTTGACGAAAATGGCAAATTGACAAGTACGTTCTTTGACGAATTCTACGTGAATGATCCTGATACGCAAACATTCAATGGTACTTGGAACGTTGCGACTGGCAAGTCCGTTGCAACGGCAACTTTGGCCAACTGCGTTGTTTTCAAGTCTTTCGTCGAAAATGACACAAAGCATACTCTTGCGGGTGACCGTTTCCACATCGAAATTACGGACCCGCAGAACGGAACGAACGGCAAGGACCGTGCGGGAATTGCGGGAATTCAGGTTCACGGTTTTATGCATAAGCAGGACGTTGCCGCTTCTACTGATATTGACATGGGCGGTAAAGACGTTATCCTTACGAATGGCGGTGATGATATTGTCGTGGGTGGCACTGGAAACGACACGATTACGACTTTCGGCGACGATCGCTACGGAATTCGCGACAATGATATCGTGTACGGCGATAATGCGAAGATGGTCTTTACCGACCGCGACAGCGATCCGACGACCGCTACGACGATTTCACATGCAGAATCCATTGCCACGACGAATTTAAAAGCCTCTTATGACGATATCATCAATACTGGCGACGGTAACGATGTTGTCGTGGGCGGCGTTGGTCACGATGTCGTAAATTCCAACGCAACGTCGGGTGCCGAAGCGAAGATGGATAACATCCAGGTCACTTCGTTCAACTTTGTGACTGAGACTACTAGTGATTCGCTGCTTATTCACGCCGGTGAATCGGCGGGTGTCGTTGTGGATAACGATTGGCACAATGTCTATCTGCGCAACAACCAGATGCGCGACCGTGCAACGGGTAACGAATCCGCTCCTAGTACGGTCATCACGTTTGAGTATACTTCGATTGGGAACTATGGAAATCGGAACAATCCGAACGAACAGATTGACCCTGCTACCGGCGACGATACGGCAAACAACAAGATGCTGAAGACGCTTGTGATGGGCCAGCGCCAAGAAACGCTCTCGCTTACGCTGCATAATCTTCCGGGTCCTTCGGGTTCCCCGTGCGATGTGTATGTGTATGTCGGCGGCAAGCTTGGCAGTAGTGATGGTTATGACTACGTATTCGAAATTAACGGCTCTGACAACCAGAAGTTCTATTTGAACGACTGGATTGGCAATTCGTTCGAAGGCGAATATAAGGAAGTGACATGCAAGGATTACAAGCCTGGAAAGCTCGCTTCGGGTGTTACACCGAATGTCGAGATGATTGGCAACTATGTAGTCTTCCGTAATGTCAAGACTTGTGATTACACTGTGCAAATCCGTTGCGTTGAATCGACTCTTGGTAACCAGTATCCGAACGATATCCCAGTATTTTCGGGTGTCCAGGTTGTGTCTGGATTGAACCGCACGGGCGACATTGCCCTGGGCGGCGACCACGACAAGGACCTTGTCTTTGGCGACGAAGCTTCGCTTGATTTCGATTTGGACATTCCGTTCGCTGGTAACGAAAATATCAAGGATTACAAGAATCGTGTGATTTCGGCCGAATCGATGGCGCTTGCGACAGAAGCCGTACAGCATTTGCGTACCGACGATGAAATCAAGACCGGCAAGGATCGCGATGTGGTTGTGGGCGGCGAAGGTCGCGATACAATTTCGACTGGTAGCGGCGACGATGTTGCCATTGGCGACAATGCAAAGCTCATGGTCGAAAACAACAATCCGATTGGAGTGTTCCAGCCGGATGTAGAAGTGGTCCTTGAAGACAATCAGTACTTCGATGGCTACAAGGAAGCCTATCTTGACAACGACCAGGTGAACGAGCAGCGGATGATGCAGAAGTTCTACGAGGGCAAGATTGTCGGAATTCAGCTTCAGGATTCCGAAAACGGTCGCCTTGATTCTATCGATGTGGGAGCTGGTGAGAACCTTGTGTTTGAACAGAGTAGAAGCGAAGAACAGCTTTTCGTTGGAACGCTCGAAAGCGACGAAGACGAAGATGATGTGAATCCGTCTGACATTGGCGGCGAAGGCTCCGAAGGCACTGAAACCGACGAAGGCACCGAAGGCGAAGGAAGTGAATCCGGCGAAGGTTCCGAAGGCACTGAACAAATTGCGATGAAACAATTTGTTTTGAGTCAGAAACACGTTCCTGTCTATGTCGAAATCGCTGCTGGCGAAACGGTGGAAATCGTGATTACCGACTGGGAAGAAGGCAATCCGTACTATCGTCCGAAAGTCGTCCTGGAAATGAATTCTCTTGACAATATGATGCACCACCTGGATATTTCTTGGGACGGCATTAGTGAAGCTATTACTAGGGATTTGCTGAACTACAATTGGCTTGAAATTCCTAATTCCTCGACAGTTCCGGGTGAACATAAGATTGTCCTGCAAATTCACTCTGATGAAGCTATCGCATTCCTCGCTTCTTGCGGTAACTGATAGGATATTTCTATGGTCCTCGATCAACAGCGTAGGATTTTCCATGAGTCGTGGTACAGGCTCTCGGGGAGTAAGATTTCTCTCCGGGCGAGTGTCCGCGTGCATAGGCAAACCTACCGCGGGGTACTGTGGTATGTTCTTCACGAGCAGTTTACCAACCAGTACTACCGCTTGCCGCGCGGTGCGTACGACTTTGTGTCGCGCCTTTCGCCCGATAAGACGGTAGGCGAGGTTTGGAACTCGATGCTTAAAAGCGGCGATGGCGATATGCCCGGCCAGGGCGAAGTCATCGAGATGCTTGCGCAGCTGTACCAGGCGAACATGCTCATGTACATGGGCGTGGACGATGGCGCAAAGCTTTTCGAGCGCAACCGCAAGCAGAGGCAGAAAAAGGTCAAGTCTTCGTTACTGAACATCTTCTTCTTGAAGGTTCCCGTTTTCGATCCTGACGCTATTCTGAATCGCTTGCGATGGCTCATCGCTTGCCTGATTAGCAAGCCGTTTGCGGTGGTGTGGCTGTTGACGGTTCTTGTGGCTGCGAAGTACGGTGTTGAAAATTTCGACGCCCTGAAGGATAGTGCGCAAGGGTTCCTTGCCCCGTCGAACATCGGCTGGGTTTACGTGTGTACCGTGTTTGTCAAGCTGCTTCACGAATTTGGCCATGCGAGTGTGGTCAAGCGTTTTGGCGGCGAGGTTCACACGCTCGGCGTGATGTTCATGCTGCTTGTTCCTCTCCCTTATGTGGATGCGACGGCGAGCTGGTCTTTCCGCAAAAAGTCGAAACGCATTCTCGTGGGGGCGGCAGGCATGCTCACGGAGTTCTTCATTGCTTCGATTGCTTTGATACTTTGGGCGAATTTGGGGGGCGGCCTCGCCAAAAGTCTTGCGTACAACGTTGTTGTGATGGCTTCCGTTTCGACAGTCCTCTTTAACGTGAATCCGCTCATGCGCTTTGACGGGTACTACATGCTTACCGACGCTCTTGACATGCCGAATTTGCAGCAGCGCTCGGTGCGGCATTTGAAGTACTTGCTCGAACGTTACGTATTTTTCAAACGTGACGCCGAAGAGGTGGCTGAAACCTGGTTTGAAAGATTTGTTTATGCCGTGTACGGCGTTTCGTCTTCGATTTACAGGGTGTTCCTGTTTACAGGCTTCATTGTCGCCATTTCCGCGCACTACCTGATACTTTCCTTCTGTATGGGTGTCTTGCTCTGCCTTACAATGGTGGTGATGCCTGTGGGCCGGTTTATAAAGTATGTCTTTGCAAGCCCAGCCCTTTCGCAGGTCCGTAACCGCGCCGTGCTTGTGACTTTGGTCGTGCTCGGCGGAGTCTTTGCAGCGCTTTTCTACGTGCCTGTTCCCGACACTTTCAAGGCTCCTGGAATTATTGAGGCCGCTCGGTACGAGAATTCTACGGTAGGCGAGGGGGGCGTTGTCGCAAAGGTCTATCGTGGCGAAAAGGCCCTGGTCCATAAGGACGATACGCTGATGGTCCTTGAGAACCGTGAACTGGATTTCCGCATAGAGGAAAAACGTGCCCAGGTGAACGAGACCGTGCAAACGTATTACCAGGCGTTGGAACTGGCTCCCGAAAACATGCAGCCCGTCGAAAAGAGATTGGGAGTCCTGAGGCAGGAACTGAACGATTTGTTGCACGACCGCGATAAGTTGGCGCTGCTTGCTCCGATGGACGGAATTTGGAATGTTAAAAGTCCTGACGACTACGTGGGGCGTTTCTTGCAGAAGGGCGATTCGGTTGGGATGGTCTTAGATACGGCTGCGTTCGATTTTCTTGCGGTGGTGACTCAAGAGGAAGTCTCGCGCTTGTTCATGGAAAACCCGCGCAAGGTTTCCGTGCGTTTAAACGGCGAAGCCTTTGTCGAGATTCCTGTCGATAGCGTGAGCGTGATTCCTGCGGCGAGTGACCGTTTGCCCTCTGCGGCCCTTGGCTGGCTTGGCGGTGGCGAAATTGAAACAACGGCGAAGGATGGCTCTGGCGAGCGTACGGCGGAGCCTGTTTACCTCGTTCGTTCCTCGATAAGAAGGGACTTGGCTTCCCTCTCCGGTGTAGACTGGGCTCATGGACGTTCCGGAAAAATTCGTTTCCATTTGACAGACACTCCGCTTGCCCTGCAGGGAATCCGCAAGGCAAGGCAGGCCCTGCAGAAATACTATAAGATGTAGCATGAACCTGATCGAAAACTACCGCCTTACCGCCTGTAAACGGGTGAAGAAGATTCCGACGGGGCTTGACGCCCTCGTTTTTCGGATGCAAGGGCGGTTCAAGGGCCGTAGTGGCGTGCTGCGCCGCCTTTTGCGCGAAGCTGCCAAGATCGATAAGCTGGGCAGGTCGTATAGCGGCCTGGACAGTGCCGAGTTTAGGCAAAGGCTGGCACGTGTCCGCGATGCCTTTAAGCGTAGGCCGGACCGCAACGCGCTGCAGACCGCGTTTGCCCTTGTGCAGGAGGCGGTGACCCGCACGTTGGGGTACAGGCCCTACATTGAGCAGGTGGCGGGAGCCTTGGCACTTTATGACGGGTTCATTGCCGAAATGTCGACAGGCGAGGGGAAGACCGTGACTGCGGCGATGTGCGCTACGGTGCGCGGCTTTGGCAAGCAGCCATGCCACGTGATAACCGCGAACGACTACCTGGCAAGTCGCGATGCGCAGATAATGAAGCCTCTCTACGATATTTGCGGCGTGACCGTGGGGGCGGTGACCGGGGCGATGAAACCTGCCGAGCGCAGGGAGGGCTACAGCGCCGACGTGACCTATTCTACCGCCAAGGATGTGCTTGCCGATTTCTTGCGTGACCGCATTGCGCTCGGGAAATACCAGAATTTCTCGAAGCGGCTTGTGGGCGATTCTTCGGGCGCGAATATGGAACGGGTCATGTCGAACTTGGTGCAACGGGGGTTATGCACCGCCATCGTTGACGAGGCCGACAACGTGCTTATTGACGAGGCCGTGACTCCGCTTATAATTTCCAAGGAGAACAAGAACGAGGGCTTTAACGAAAGTTGCAGGATTGCTTTCGCGCTTTCCGAAAAATTGGTCCAAGGTACCGACTATGCTGTCGATATCCGCTTTAGGACAGTCCGTTTCCTTGTCGATATGGACGAACGCCTGGAATCGCTTAAGTCGGTGGGCGAGGGCTTCTGCAAGGCGTCTTTCTTGAAGGACCTGATTCGCCAGGCGCTTGTGGCGCGAGAACTTTTTGTGGCCGGTCGCCAGTATGTTGTAGAAGAAGGCAAGGTGGTGATTGTCGATGAATCGACGGGCCGCAAGATGCCCATGCGTTCGTGGAACGGCGGGCTTCACCAGATGATTGAACTGAAAGAAGGGCTGGAACTTTCGGGCCTCAAGGAAACCGAGGCGCGAATGAGTTTCCAGCGCTTCTTTAGGCTGTACAAGAACTTTTCTGGCATGACGGGAACCGGCAAGGAAGCCCTTGGCGAGTTCTGGACGATTTACGGGGCGGCAGTCCTTTGCATTCCGAATCACCGCAAGTGCTTGCGTAAGATTTCGTTCCTCAAGATTTTTTCTACCAAGGAATCCAAGCGGGTGGCCATTGTCCACGAAGTGCTCGATGTCCATGCCAAGGGCCGCCCGGTCCTTATCGGCACCAAGGACATTGACGAAAGCGAAACCCTTGCCGAAATGATCAAGGCGCTTGGCCTTGAATGCCGTGTGATAAACGCTGTCCGCAGCGACGACGAGGCTACAATTATCGAGGGCGCCGGTCGTATGGGCGCGATAACGGTTGCGACCAATATGGCCGGGCGCGGAACCGACATCAAGATTCCCGATAAAGTAAAGAAACTTGGCGGCCTGCATGTGATTGCCACGGAGTGCAACCCTTCTTCGAGAATTGACCGCCAGCTTTTTGGCCGCGCCGCCCGTCAAGGTGACCCGGGGAGCGCGAGCCATTACGCAAGTTTTGAGGACGACGTGCTGCGCCGCAACCTGCCGGGGGCGCTTTGGGGCGCTTTTAGGCATCTTGGCCGCCTTTCTGTGCTCGTCGTGAGGTGGGCGCAGTATTCGGCGGGCAAGAAAGCCATGAAAAGTAGGCTTTCTGTTCAGCGGACAGACACCTGGCTCGAAGACTCTCTCGGCTTTAGCGGAAACGACGTGTAGAAACTACACACGGCCGTGACACAATTTTTACAAAAAAATGCAACCTGGATAAAGGGATGTATTACTTTGTTTGCAAAAACACTTTATCCTTATTTTTTATTCGTTCATCGGAATCAGGCATTTTCGGTGATACGCTCTCGACTACAGAACACTCCGCAACGAAGAATTCCTGGGACTCCACAAGTACTTCGTTGAGCAGACTGCAAGCATCACCAGCGAAGAGATTCGCAAGTCCATCGAAGCCTACCGCACCTCTGTAACCGAATACGCTAACCTCATTGAAGTGTCTGTCGACGAATCTGCCGCAATGGCCGTCAGCCGCCTTGATTCCGAACGCAATGCCGCCTACTCCTCTTGCAGGAACTTTGCCGAGAACGCCGACCCCACGAGGCTGAATCAGGACCAGTCCACGGGTACTTTCACGAACCTCATCAATACCCAAGGAAATTGGTGATGACAAGTTGAGCGCCTGCGGATTCAAGCCCTGGCTCGAAAACCTCGAAAGCAAGCACAACGAATACCTGACGGCGGTGCAGAACCGCAACAAGGAAATCGCTTCGAAGGTTCCTTCAACCAGAACCTGGAACGTGCTGGCCGTCTGGCTGACTTCCTTGAATTCGCAGAAGTCCTCACCCTCGACGCCCTCCACCGTGAAGAATCTTGCGGCGGTCACTTCCGTGAAGAATGCCAGACCGAAGAAGGCGAAGCAAAGCGTGACGACGAACACTTCTGCTACGTCGGTGCTTGGGAATTCAAGGGCGATGGCGAAAAGCCCGAACTCCACAAGGAACCTCTCACATTCGATAACGTCCACCTCGTTACTAGGAGCTACAAATAATGAGCCACGGCAATATGAATTTGACTTTGAAGATTTGGCGTCAGAAGGACTCCAAGACCAAGGGACAGTTCGAAACTGTCAAGATCAGCGACATTTCTCCCGACATGTCCTTTCTGGAAATGCTGGACATTGTCAACGAAGAACAGATGAAGCAGGGCAAGGTTGAAGCCAAGAAGCGCGTGCTCGCTATGGTGGCACAGATGGACAAGGAAGGCTTTGGTAACTGCACCAACCTTTACGAATGCCAGGCTGCTTGCCCGAAGGGTATCACCGTGGATTACATCGCCAAGATGAACCGCGAATACCTCATGGCAACCGCTACCTACGCTGAAAAGGTGTACGGAAAGGACTAATGAGGCGTGAGGTCGCTCATGCCTTGCGGCGTTCGCTTGAGGTATGAGGTCGGCCTTTCAGGCCTTTGAGCGTGTCAAGAACTCCGTTCGGGTAAACTCCGGGCGGGGTTCTTTTTTGTGAATTTTGTATTGTCAATATTTATCCTAGATAATTCGATTCAGTAACATTCGCCAAACGCTTCACCTCGGAAAAACTCCTCAGTGAACAGCATCTAACGGTGTCACGTAAATCGGCTAGGTTGCTTTATTCTTGATAAAATTATATATTAAGAGTGGAGGCTTTACAATGGAAATGACAACAGTCCAACTTCAGATCCCGGTGGATATGGAGCCGTATATTGCGACGAAGCCAGAAGGCGAACTTGTGCAGTTGGCCTTGTTGTTGCATCCGTTTGTAAAGAACGAGACCATATCGCATGGTCGCGCTGCCGAAATTCTCGGTATCACAAAGTGGCAGCTAATCGAGCTTTATGCCAATGAGGGCTTTGCCTACTTTGATATGGATTGGGACGAGGTCGAAGAGGATGTCGCTACCTATGAACGTCTCAAGGCAAAAGAGGCCGCTTCGGTATGATCGTAGTTTCCGATACGACTCCGCTCATTTCCCTTCTTAAAATTCGTCGTCTTGATTTGCTGAAAAGCCTTTTTGGGGCTGTCCGCATTCCTCAAGGCGTATTTGAAGAATTAACTGCCAATCCTGACTTTTCTGAAGAAGCGGAAGAGATTAGGAAATGTGAATTCATTGAAATACAAGATGTCAATCCTCAAGAAGTCTCCCTTTTTAGGAGGGCTACGGGGCTTGACCTTGGTGAGAGTGAGGCTCTCGTTTTGACAGATCGGTTAAATGCGGACTTACTTCTTGTTGATGAAATCAGGGCAAGGCATGTTGCCAAAACAATCGGTCTCAACATAATGGGTACAATCGGCATTTTTAGAGCCGCTTATAAGGATGGCTACATTTCTGCAGATGAAGTTCGCGAAGCTGTAGAAATATTGCGTTCTAGCGGTCGTCACATTGGCGAACGACTTTTCAAGAAGTTGCTTGAATCCTTGTAATTTTCCCATACATTCGACCTTCCTGGAAATGCTGGACATTGTCAACGAAGAACAGATGAAGCAGGGCAAGGTCGAAGCCAAGAAGCGCGTGCTCGCTATGGTGGCACAGATGGACAAGGAAGGCTTTGGTAACTGCACCAACCTTTACGAATGCCAGGCTGCTTGCCCGAAGGGTATCACCGTGGATTACATCGCCAAGATGAACCGCGAATACCTCATGGCAACCGCTACCTACGCTGAAAAGGTTTATGGTAAGGATTAAGAGGTCGCTCATGCCCAAGGCATTCGCTTTGAGGTATGAGGTCGGTCGCTTCGCTCCCTTTGAGGTGTGGGGCTTCAGCCCCTTTGGGTCTTCCGCGCACCCCACTGCAGGCTTCAGACGCCAGCCCGCAACGCCTGGCTTATAGCAAAAAATGGAGAAAGTATTCCTGCATGGGGGAGGTGGTGTCGGACATATTCGACTATATTGAGGCGTTCTATAACCGCAGGAGGTTGCATAGCACGCTCGGGTACCTGAGCCAGGTAGAGTATAGGTTGAAAAGGCTGGCTGCGTAAGGAGCCGGCTTAGGCTAGACTTCGAGTTGAGTCAGTTTCCCGTTTTCCTGTTCCGCCTTGAATATGTCGTAGACATAGGGAGAACTTTCAAGGTAAAGTCCGGTTTCCAGGTCAACCAACTTGGCGAATGTTTCTGACGCGTAGAGCCTGCGCATTGCTTCGATGAGCGGGATTTTCTGGTCTTCCATCATATACGAGATGATGTCTCCCGTTATGAGTTCAGCAAGCATTTTGGGCTTAGACATGGACCGACTCCTTCTTTTTCAACAGCGCAATCGCTTTTTCTGAGTGGAAGGAATATTGGTCGGTTAGTTTCTTGAACTTCATCTCGCTAACGAGCGTTTCGACAGAGATAGTTCCTTCGGAAAACTGCCTGAATAGCAATGCCAAGTCATCGTTCGCAATCGGCCCTATGACCAAGTCGAACCGACCGTCTATGTTGGAGTCTTCCTGCGGGTCTTTCAGTTTCGTTGCGTTTCGGTTCGTGATGACGAATTTCGCCCATTCTACGGTGGGCGAGCCGCCATACATTCTTGCTACCCTTTGCGCCATCCTTACAGCCTGCTCCCGAATGGTGGTAAGGTAGAACCCCTTGCCGAAATCCTTGTTCGGACGGCACTTGGACAGTTCAATTTGGGCGATGTCCGTGTTCGAACCGTGGAAGAGAATCACTGTATCTTCCCTCCGTTCTGCTGGCTGACTAGCGTTAGGTCGTTGATGGCGTCTTCAAATGAAAGCGTATGCTCCACATCGTAGAATTCGACAAGGAAATCCATCGCTCCGTGATTGCATAGATAATCAAAAGCCTGCTTTTCTGTAAGGCTCTTGTTTGCGGCGAACTCGTTGACGCATGCAACGGTATATCTGATCAGTTTCTTGTCCATTTCTTAGATAATATACATAAAGGCTAGAGTCGTGGCAATAGTATGGGCACTCTCTCGGTACAATGTAGTGCTTATTCATGGAGCTGCTCCGGAAAATCAAGGATTCGAAAGTTCGTGTGATGAAATTGTTCGTAGTGCGTGGGGTTTTCATAACAATTGGGTTGTAGACTATACAACTTAAGATGGATAGCGCGAAGCTCCAAAAGTCTTTGGGTGATGCCGCAGGCATGTTGGGGGCATATAATCAGGATGGTGAAAAGAAACTTACTCTTTGGCTAGATTCCGCTGTCTTTGAAGATACGGTAACATACGGCTCCGAGTATATCTATATCCAACGTTCCTTTGCGAATCCAGCGGCGTCCCCTGCACATAACGCATACGAAATTGGTGATAGAACTTGGAAAGGGAATAACAAGTGTTCCGTACGTAGGGCCTTGTTTGAAGAGGCTCAGGAAGTGAAGGCGAAAATATACAATAAACATATTGTTGGGGATTCTGTTGTTATAGATTCTACGGTTGGACAAAAAGCTCTTGAAATCATCCGTAAAAACTCCAACCTCTATCGTCAACTGGCTTCCCGCTACATCCTTATCGGTCACAGCATGGGCGGTGTCGTCTCCCGTGAATACGTGCAGGGTAACTTCTACAACGGCGATGTGGATAAATTTATCATGCTTGATTCACCGCACGAGGGCACCGGAACTTTGGACATACAAATCGGTTTGTTGTTATTTTGTAGTAAAATGTGCAGAAAAAGTTTTAAGGAGAACTGGGTATGAAAAATCTGTTGAACAAGTTTGGGCTTCAAAGGCTGATTGTGGCTGCCATAACTGCAATTTCAAGTGTATGTATGTGGGGGTGTTACGATGATCCGTGCGATGATATGGAGTATCGATGGACGGGCCCGACCGAAAAGAAAATTGTTGGTTTCGTTAACGATAGTTTTGCCATAGTGGCTCATGCAAATAGATGGAGTTATGAGGCTGACTGCATGTGTAGTGGAGAGCGGTTCGGTTTGGGACGATGGACCATTGGCGTATATAACTACAGGGAACAATTGGATGGCCCCGTTTTTGTGGATTCCGTTGACGATGGATATGGACAATACATGTATGTTTTGGGACAATTGTCGGATTCTGTAGTCTGGGGCGGTAATACGGACCCGAATCTGTTGGTTTGGAAAAATGCGACATCATTTTCCTTTTGGAAAATTGGCGAAAAACCGCATATAATTGGAGTTAGGCAGTCTTTTGATGGTTGTTCTGTTTCTTTTCCGATTGTTTCCTTGAGGGAATGGACTGATGGCGCAATTTTTGCAAAAGGAAATTTGACAGCTGGTAACGATAGCTGCCAATATGCCGTTTTGGACACCGTGTCGGGGGTTCTCACCTACAAGAGACTGGATGAAGACCTGATGTGGATACAGAAGTGCGATGATGTCCGTGCGTGGGGTTATGACGTGTATTGTTCCCTTCCTGGAAAGCGTCCTCTTGAGGGAAACATTTTAAAGAACGAAAAGGATACGATTCTGGCGCCGTTGGTGTTTAGTAAGGGAATTTTTTGGGGGAATATGATAGAACTGCGAGCAAATATATGTAACCTTGGTAATCAAGAAATTTCATGTCTTGATTCTACGTTTACATGGCGTGAACCCTTAAAATTTTATAAAGGTAACGATGTCGTGGTGGATTTGGAGTAAAGTATGAGAAAGAGGATTGTTCTATTCTTGATTTTGTTGATTGTTTGCGAATCACGGGCTGTTCCCAAGCCTATGGAAAGTTTGACGAATTATAACGTGCTTCTTTTACATGGTGCATACGGTCATACTGATGCGGATGGTGTTTTGCAGGGATTTGAGGAGAATTCGACGCTGCTGCTTGCGTTGGTTGCGGTGCTTGCGTTGCTGCATGTAAGAACGCTTCCGCTATGCTCTTCGTCTCTGCCAAGGTTTCTCACCTCAGCTTCTTGCCCCAGGGCAAGGTCGAAGCCAAGAAGCGCGTGCTCGCTATGGTGGCACAGATGGACAAGGAAGGCTTTGGTAACTGCACCAACCTTTACGAATGCCAGGCTGCTTGCCCGAAGGGTATCACCGTGGATTACATCGCCAAGATGAACCGCGAATACCTCATGGCAACCGCTACCTACGCTGAAAAGGTTTATGGTAAGGATTAATGAGGCGTGAGGTATGAGGTCGGTCGCTTCGCTCCCTTTGAGGTGTGGGGCTTCAGGCCTTTGAGCAAGTCAAGAACTCCGTTCGGGTTAAACTCCGGGTGGAGTTCTTTTTTGTAGAACAATTTAGAGTCAACTTTAACTACATTTACCCAGTAGAATTTTAAAGGAGTTACACAATGAAATTTTTCACAAAGATTGCAATGGTTGCCTGCTGTGCCGCTTTTTTGTTCGGCTGCAACGAACAGAAGAATGATAACGCAGCACAGGCTGACGAATCCCTGAACAAGGTGAAGGCTGCAGGCACTTTCGTGCTGGGCCTCGATGACTCTTTCCCGCCCATGGGCTTCCGCGACAAGGACAACAACATTGTGGGCTTTGACATTGACTTGGCTGCTGAAGTTTGCGCCCGTCTCGGTGTGACTCTCAAGACTCAGCCCATTTCCTGGGACGCTAAGGAACAGGAACTGAACACCGGCAAGATCGACTGCATCTGGAACGGCATGAGCGTTGACTCTGCCCGCGCTGCCGCCATGAACCTGAGCGACGCCTACCTCAAGAACCGCATGATCTTCTCCGTGAAGGACAAGGCTCTTGCTAACCTCGCTGCTCTCGCCGGTAAGAAGATTGCCGTGCAGAACGGTTCCACTGCCCAGAAGTTGCTTGAAGCTTCTGACGCAGGCAAGGCTGCCAAGGAAATCGTTCCCTTCGACGATAACCAGACCGCTATGATGGACCTGGACAAGGGTGGTGTAGACGCCGTGTTCCTGGATGAAATCGTTGCCAAGTACTGGATCGCTTCCAACGCCAAGGATTTCGTGGTTCTTGAAGAAGGCCTCAGCGATGAAGTCTATGCTATCGGCTTCCGCAAGAAGGACCAGGCTCTCCGTGACGCCGTGAACGAAACCATCAAGGCTATGCAGGCTGACGGCAAGTTCGCTGAAATCCAGACCAAGTGGTTCGGTAAGTAGGATCGAGGTCGCTTCGCTTTGAGGTGTGAGGGCGTGCCTTCGGCACTTTGAGCGAAGCATGGCGCCTTTGGCGCTTTTAATATAATGCGCGGAGCGCCAAATAAAAACCTCATACCTCTAGCAGCGTAGCTGCGAACCTCAAACCTCATTGCTGATATGTCTGATTTATTTACTCTTCTGCCTGTTCTCTGGGGCGGTTTCGTTACCACTCTAGAAATCTTTGGACTGACGCTGTTGTTCTCCATTCCGCTGGGACTCTTGGTCGCAGTGCTGAAGATGAGCAAGTACCGCGTTGTCCGTTATCCGGTGTCCTTCTACATTTCCGTGATGCGCGGTACACCGCTCTTGCTGCAGATTGTAGCTATCTATTTCGGGTCCTATTACCTCAGCGAATTCTCTGGCCTTGGAATTTCCTTTGACCGCTTCCCGGCGGTAGTGGCTGCATTCTCCATCAACTATGCGGCCTACTTTGCTGAAATTTTCCGCGGTGGCATTCTGGCTATTCCCAAGGGCCAGTACGAAGCGGCCCAGATGCTGGGCCTGACCCGCGGCCAGACCTTCTTCCGCATTATCTTGCCTCAGGTTGTAAAGCAGGTTGTTCCTGCCAGCGCCAACGAAGTCATTACCCTGGTGAAGGATACGTCCCTGGCTCAGGTGATTGCCGTGGCGGAACTTTTCTCTCTGGCAAAAAAGCAGCAGGCTGCCTACGCCAGCATTTATCCGCTGTTTGTGGCCGGTGTGTTCTACTATATCGCAAACCTTTTGCTCAGTTGCCTTTTCGCCTACGTAGAAAAGAAGCTGAATTATTATAGGTAGGAGTGAGGTCGGCGCAGAGCGCCTTTGAGGTATGAGGTTGACAGGTCGCATCTGGCGGTGCTGATGGGTAGTAGGAAGTAGACAGTAGGAAGTGGGTAGTTATGGATAGTGTAGTTTTAAAAGTTGAGCATTTGAAGAAGTCTTTTGGTGATAATCATGTGCTGAAAGATATTTCCTTCGACCTGAAGGAAGGCGAAGTTCTTTCTATCATTGGCCCCTCTGGTAGCGGCAAGTCTACGCTTCTCCGCTGCATTACCCAGCTGGAAACCATGAATGCCGGTACGGTTTGCGTGAATGGCAAGGACATGGTTGTGGGTGTGGACAAGAAGGGCGTTGCCAAGTACGCTCCTGCCAGTGTCCTTCGCGAAATTCGTTTGTCTACAGGTCTGGTTTTCCAGAACTTCAATCTATTCCCGCACTTGACGGTGCTTCAGAATTTGACCATCGCGCCTATCCGCGTTCTGGGAATGGATCGTGAAGAAGCTCGCAAGCGTGGCCGTGAACTGCTTAAGCAGATGGGACTTGAAACCAAGGAAAAGGCCTATCCCTGTGAACTTTCCGGCGGCCAGCAGCAGCGCGTTTCCATTGCCCGCGCCTTGGCCATGCAGCCCAAGATTCTGTTCTTTGATGAACCTACCAGCGCCCTGGACCCGGAACTGACCGGCGAAGTGCTGAAGATTATCAAGGGCCTTGCCGACCAGAAGATGACCATGGTTATCGTGACCCACGAAATGGCCTTTGCCCGTGATGTTGCGAATAAAGTAATCTTTATGGACCAGGGTGTGATTGTGGAACAGGGCTCTCCTGATTTTGTATTCAACCAGTCCGGTAATGAACGCCTTGCTAGCTTCCTGAGCCGTTTTGCTCAAGGTTAGTGAATCCTGCACAAAGTTTGCTTGTTGCATAACTTGAAAATGAAATAGAAAAGCGTCGGGGGATAAACCTCGACGCTTTTGCTTTTAAGAGTTGTCTGACAACTAACGTGCCCGGGCGCTCCAGCGTTTTTTGAAGCGGGGCTCGTCGAGAACCTTTGCCCAGATGAAGCCGCGGCGGATTTCGAACTTGTCAAGATTGCGTGTGTGGACGTGGTTGTCTGCACTGGCTAGACAAGGTTCCCCGATAGCTTCATTCATGTCAGGAGACGTTCCCTGACCAGCCTGCTCACGTAGTTGCCGGGCTCGCTCTTCAAGTTCTGCCAATTCCTTTTGGTGCTTCAGCTCGGCTTCACGACGTTCTTGGAGGGATGCTTCCTGGGCGGCTGCAGCCTGCTGTTCTTCCGCTTCGCGCTGTAATCGCTTGAAGTGGTTGTCTAGCTCAACCTTGTCGTGGACAAGAAGGTCGCAATCTCCATCGCCCATGTCGCGGCCAACGATGCGCTTTGCCTGAAGTTCCGCAAGAACCTGCTGGGCAATCCGCTCAGAGAAACCGAAAGCTTCCTGCAGCAGCTCAACACTTACGTATTCCCACTGGACCACAGATTCAGCGATTTCGCTGAAGGTGTATTCTCCGGGCTTCGCCGGCGTGACGACTGGCAGGCCCACGTCTTCCTCATCATCCTCTACTTCGGGAGATGGCGGAACATAGGTTCCTCCGGAATTTTCTCGTTGAGCTTCCTCAAATTGGCGAATAAGATCTTGCAGGGAACGTGGCTTTGTATGGCTAGTCTGTTCTTCCTGCTGTTCATTATCGAATTCGTCATCAGGAGGAATTTCCCGATGTTGATCCTGTTGTTTCTTTTTACCTGCAGCAACCTTCTTGATGACAATATCAAGAACGTAGACTCCGATAAGAATGAGTAAACCTTCCATATGAGTTATTAGGTTATAGGTTAAAGGATAAAGGTTAAAGGATTGCTAATTTGAATTTCTTGATTTCGCAGACTTTAAGCCAGAAAGCATTTTGGCAATTTCTTCCGTTTTGCATTCAATGGATGTGAGTTGCTCTTTGGAAATGTAATTCAAAAGAGCAGCGATTTCCAATTGGCTTTGTGCTTCCATCAGAGATCCAAAACTTATTTCCAAAAAATGGATCGAATCTTTGGTAGACGTTCTGCCAGAGCCTTCTGCAATGTTTGATGTTACAGAAACTGCGGCTCGTTGAATTTGGTTTGTCAAAGCGAATTTCTCTGCAGTTGGAAATGTTGACGTAAGATTATATACGTCTATAACCCATTGCAAAGATTTTTGATAAACCTTAAGTTTCCTGTAGGCGAACATCTTTAACCTTTATCCTTTCTACTTTACGCTACTTGGCAGCTTCGCTGCCAGTCCCGATTTCCTTACGCATCTGGGTGTCGGCTTCGATGTTCTTCATGTTGTAATAGTCCATGACGCCAAGCTTTCCGTCGCGGAGGGCGGTTGCCATGGCCATGGGAATCTGTGCTTCTGCTTCCACCAGCTTAGCCTTCATTTCCATGACCTTGGCCTTCATTTCCTGTTCGGCGGCGAATGCCATGGCGCGGCGTTCTTCCGCCTTAGCCTGAGCGATCTTCTTGTCAGCTTCTGCACGGTCGGTTTCGAGGATTGCACCGATGTTCTGACCAACGTCAACGTCGGCAATATCGATGGAAAGAATTTCGAATGCGGTACCAGCGTCCAGGCCGGATGCCAACACCTTCTTGGAAATCATGTTGGGGTTTTCGAGAACTTCCTTATGGCTCTGTGCAGAACCAATGGAAGACACGATGCCTTCGCCAACACGGGCGATAACGGTTTCTTCGCCTGCGCCACCAACCAGCTTCTGGATGCTTGCACGGACGGTAATGCGGGTAACAGCGTGAAGCTGGATGCCATCCAGAGCCACTGCGGAAACCTTGGGCGTGGTAATAACCTTGGGATTCACGGACATCTGGACGGCTTCAAGAACGTTACGACCGGCAAGGTCGATAGCCGCAGCTTCCTTGAAGTCCAGTTTGATGTTTGCCTTGTTGGCGGCAATGAGAGCCTGGATCACGCGGAGAACGTTACCGCGAGAAAGGAAGTGGGCTTCCAGCAAGTTGGTGTCTACAGGGAGGCCAGCCTTGCAGCTAAGAATGCGGGCTTCCACGATCACCTGGGGCGGCACCTTACGGAGACGCATACCGATGAGTTGGAAAATGCTGACGTTTGCCCTGGAGAACAAGGCCTGAAGCCAGAGGCTAAAGAACTTGCCGATAAAGGCGAGAAGAATGATGACGACGATGGCGGCAATGACAATGCCTACGGTAATGAGTGTATCCATGTTGTGTTCCTCGTGGTAATTAAACTTAATTGATAATTAAGCCGAGTGTCGCAAAAATAAACTTGTTTATTTTTATGACCGAGGCGCATTATCAAAAATGATGAAGTTATTCATTGATAATTGACGATTGATGATTAAATATGGGATGTTGGCGCTAACAGGCTGAAACGAAAATGTGACCTTCCTGCACTGCGTCTACCTTGATGTTCTGACCGGCCTCAATGATTTCACCTTTTGTATGAACATCATAAAGTTTGACGCTCCCGTCAGGCAATGTAAAGGAGGCTTGTCCAACGGGACGTAAGAATGTCTTTGCAACTCCGATATCGCCAACGTGAATTTCGCTGACGGCTTCTGTGGGGGAGGAGGCTGTTTCCAAATCAGTTTTCAACATAGGAGTCCAGCCTTCAGGTAGTAATGGAATAATGTATTTGCTTGCCGCAATGGGGAATATGAGTGCGATTGCCGCACAGCAAAGCATATAGAATAATCCGAATAGCCAGGGAAGGGCATCAAAGGTTTCTTCAGTAGCTTCGGGAACGTATTCGGGAATATTGGCAGGATCATAGCTAAAGGCAAGGGCTAGAATCATGCAGATAATGCCACCTACGCCAAAGAGGAACGTTCCTGGCATTACAAAAATTTCAACTAGGAAAAGGGCTACGCCTGCAATCAGGAGAATGGCGGGGAACATTCCGTCTAGCTGAGGTGCGAACTGTCCTAGGAACACCACGGCAATCAATGCGATACCGACAATTCCAAAAACTCCAAAACCAGGAGTCTTGAACTCAATGTACAGGGCGCCGAATCCAAGAATTAATAGCAATCCGCTAATGGCGGCAATGGCGCTGGCGATGTCTTCGCCAAGGGTCGTTTCTACTTCACTACGACTTTCGATGAAAAGAGTCTTTTCGAATTCATTGCGGCTCTTGAAGGTTCCCTGAGAAAAACCCAGTTCTAGAGCTTCCTTGTCCGTCATGGTCAGAAGTTCTCCTTCCTTTACAAGAATCTTGGGTGCACCCCAGAATTCGATGTCCTTCTGACTTAGAACTTCGTACTTTGCGGCTTCAATAATCATGGACGTATCTCGTTCGGTCTTCTTACCGGCATCCAATGTCGTGCTGAGCTCAAGAATCGCTAGTTCCGGTGTTACAAAGGCGGAACTGAGTAGCTCGGGGTAACCATTTTTCTGGGCCAGGTTGCGGAACTTGGCGCGGAGAGGGGACTGAATCTTTTCTCCCACAATCTGCGGGGTTCCGTCACCGTTCTGTACGATGGGCGCGCAGTCGCCGATGGTGGTGGCTTCCATCATATAAAGCTTGCTGCAGGCAAGAGCGATAAGGCTGCCCGCACTGATGGCTTTCTTCTTTACAAAGGCGATGGTTTGTGGACCTTGAATCGCCATGATGGTGTCTACCAGGTCGAATGCGGCGTCCAGTCGGCCACCAAAGGTGTTGATTTCAAAAATGATGTAGTCCGGATTTTCCTTTAAGGCGTCGCCAATGGCACGGGCGCAAAAATCGTACATGGATGGTTCCACGTCTCCTTCCAGCTTGATCCAGACGGCGTGCTTTTTTGCTGTGGCTTCGCCTAAGGAATCCGTCTTATTGAGGCGTTCCAGAACAGCGGAATCGGAAGGATCGTTTTTTGCCAGTTTGGAAATCTCGGTTACTGCGGCCTCGGCTGCAGCGATTTTCTGTTCAATATTTTCTGAAACCTTGTTGTGCAAAGTGTCGGCTATACTTTGAACGTTGGCGAAAGCAAATGCCGAGAAAATAGCTAAAGAGACCAGGATTTTAGATAAAAGTTTCATACTCCTAATGTATAAAGTTTTATTGACAAAAAAATGTCATTTGAGAGGTATTTTAATGGAAAAGCTATTTTTATTGACAAAAAAATCCCCGTTTCCGGGGATTTTCGTTAACAAAACTTTGATTTAACTACAGGTATGCCAATACCTGCAGCAGACGCTTCTTGGCGGGGCCGTCGATCAGGGGCAGGAACAGCTCCTTGGCGAAGGACTTCATGAGCATCTTCTTGGCGGTTTCGGCGGGGATGCCGCGGCTGGTCAAATAGAACATCTGATCTGCGTCAAGTTCACCGCAGGTGTTGCCGTGGGTACATTCCACATCGTCGTGGTAAATCTTCAGCACCGGCTTTACGGAAACGCTGGATTCGTCACCTAGGAGAATGGAATTTACCAGCTGGCTGGAGTTCACCTGGCTGCATCCGTTACCCACAATGACGCTTCCATCGTAGCTGACGTAGGACTTTTCGTCAAGCAGGTTGCGGGCGAACTGGGAACTGACGGTGTTGGGTGCGTTATGACGGATGGTCAGGCGCTGGTGCTTGCTGGCGGAACCCTTCAACACGCTGAGAGAACGGTAATCGAAGTTGGCGCCTTCGCCGTTCAAGTCTACGTCAATGCTGATGCGGCCAATGCCTGCGTCCTGCAGGATGTTGGAAAAACGTACCACAGAATTGGCGGCTTGCTTGATTACAAAGTGGCGGAACTGCAGCGGCAGTTCGTTTGCGGGGTTGGCAAAGAAGATTTCCAGCTCAGCGCCTTCTTCCACGTTAATGTCGAAGCGCTCGGCGGCAATTTCGTGCTCCACCTTGTTGTCCAGAATTTCGAGGGAGACCTTGGCGTTCTTCCCGATGTTGAAAATGCTGTGACCGAAGTCGTCACGGCTCTTGATGAGGCCCATTTCGGTTTCGCCTGCGGCAAAATCCTTCTTCATGGCGGGAGCGGACTTTGCGATGGGCAGAAGGGCTGCAATGTCGGTTTCGGCGGCAATGCCGAAGTCGGCGCATTCCACAGCGGCGCTGTTCGCGACGATCCCACCAGCAGTGCAATCGGCACCAGCATCCACTACAGATGGAATCTTATGGACCGGGAAGAAACTCCACAGCTCGTTGTTGCGCTTGGGCATGCCAAGGGCGTTGATGCGAGCCTGGGCGGCCTGTGCTAATTCAGAATTCATATAGCTCATTCTCGCCTCGATTACTTTTCTTCAATCCAGTCGTAGCCCTGTTCTTCCAGCTTCAAGGCCAGTTCAGGACCGCCGCTTAGGATAATCTTGCCATGGCGCAGCACATGAACGTAGGTGGGCTTGATGTAGTCCAGAAGACGCTGGTAGTGGGTCACCAGAATCACTGCCTTTTCGGGGCTCATGATGTGGTTGATGCCGTTTGCAACGATACGCAAGGCGTCAATGTCCAGGCCGGAGTCAGTTTCATCCAGGAAGGAAACCTTGGGGTCGAGAATTGCCATCTGGAGGATTTCGTTACGCTTCTTTTCGCCGCCGGAGTAGCCTTCGTTGACGCCACGGTCGCGGTAGCGGTCGTCCATTTCCAAAAGCTGCATCTTTTCTTCGCAAAGCTTCTTGAAGTCCGCGTCGCTCATTTCCGGGAGGCCCAGGAAGTTCCGCTTGGAGTTAAGCGCCATCTTCAAAAATTCCACGTTGTTCACGCCGGGAATTTCGGTGGGGTACTGGGTGCTGATGAACAAGCCGGAATTGGCGCGTTCGCAAATTTCCATGTCCAGGAGGTTCTTGCCGTCAAGTTCTACGACGCCGTCGTTGACGGTATAAGCCGGATGGCCTGCGATGACCTTTGAAAGGGTGCTCTTGCCACTTCCGTTGGGGCCCATGATGGCGTGGACTTCACCGGGCTTTACTTCCAGGTTGATGCCCTTCAAAATCTGGGTGCCGTCTTCGATGCTTGCCTTAAGATTCTTGATGCTTAACATTTTTTCCTCTTTATTTATAAAGTCTGCGTTCCTTGTTTGCGAACCCCAAAATAATCAATACCCATTGTCGGGGATGGCCGCTTGGAACTTCATCAACATGCTTCGACTTTTGACCACCTGGTCGGCGAAGGCGTTGATGTCAATTTTTTCGGTGCTGTAGAGCTGGTTGATTTTTTGCATGCCCTGGGTGAACTTGGACATCTGCATTCTGATTTCAACGGCGTCGTTGGAGTTCAGGGGAATCATGCGTTTTTGCCTGTCGCAAAGTTTTGTAGAAAGCACCGTCAGGGTCTGGTAGAATTCCTTGATTTCCTGGGGGGACTTCCACTGCTCTTCGGGGAGGCCTTCCAGGAACAGTCGCAGTTCCGGAGAGAAGTTCTCGTACAAAAGTTGGGGAGAGTGGTAACCCGATTCCAGGTAGATGGCCACGGTGGAACTGACGAAATCTTCTACGACGCGGGATTCAAAAAGTTGGATGCCGCTGGTGGCCCAGTCCATGTCGAAGTATTCTGCGGCTCGGTCCATCAAGGTGGGGTTGCGCAGAATCAGGTTGGCGAAGCGTACTTCCATGGGCGGGATCATGGCCCAGTCGATGCTTGCTTCCTGCTCCAACTGAGGGATGACTTCGTCCTGGGAGTTGGAACTTGCCACGGGGCGAGGTGCCTTGTAGGCGGGCTTGATGCTCTTGACGTGTGCCAGGGAACGGTCTGTATTGTAACGTTCCGAAATAAGTTTGAGATATTGATTCTGCAGTTCGCGATCGTCTATACTTTTAACCAAGCTCTTGACGTAGCTGACGAATTCCGCCCTTTCTTCGGGGGAGCGGGGGTTGCGTTCCATGGCCAGATAGTTGAGCCAGTCTTCGGCTTGGGTGAGTGCCTGCCTGAAGGCGTCGGGACCCTGTTCGTTTACGAAGTTGTCGGGGTCGATCTTGGTGCCGTCGGGCCGGGACAGTGCAAAAACGCGGGGGGCGATTCCCTTGGGCAACACGATTTCCAAACTGCGGAGGGTTGCCTTTTTGCCGGCGGCGTCACCGTCAAAAACCAGGTAGGCGGTCTTGGCGTAGCGAGAAAGTATGTTGGCGTGATTTTCGGTGAGGGCGGTTCCCGATGCGGCCACCACGTTGGTGACGCCGCCCTGATAGAGACTCATCAGGTCGAAGTAGCCTTCCACGATGATGACGGATTTTTCCTTGGCGATGCTTACGCGGCTGTGGTTGAATCCGAAGAGGATGTCGCTTTTGTGGTAGGTGGCTGATTCCGGGCTGTTCATGTACTTGGCCGGGGAATTGCCAGAGAGGTCGCGTCCTCCGAATGCCACTACGATTCCGGACTGGTTCTGGATGGCGATCATCAGACGGTCGCGGAACTTGTCAGACACTCCGCCGTTTTCGCGTTCCACGGCGAGACCTGCCTTGACGCAGTCCAGGGGAGAAAATCCGTTCTTGACTGCATATCCGATAAAACCTTCGCGGCCATCGGGAGCGTAGCCGATGTGGAACAGTTTGCGTGTCTCTTCGGTAATGTGTCGGTTGGCCAGGTATTCCAGGGCCTTCTGGCTCATGGACAGCTGACTTTCAAACCATTGGCAAGCCAGCTCGTTTAGCTTGCGAACCATGGCCCGCTCTTCGGAAACCTCGGCGTTCTCGTTTTTTTCCTGTTGAGGTAATGCGTAACCTGCAAAATTTGCTACCCATTCCACGGCCGCAATAAAGTCTATTTTTTCATGTTCTTGAACGAACTTGAATACATTGCCACCAGCGTTGCAAGCAAAACATTTGTATATGCCTAGCGTTGGGTTTACGTTCATTGATGGAGATCGGTCGTCATGGAAAGGGCATCGCCCCATGTAGTTTCCGTTACCAGATCGTTTTAGCGGAATGAAATTTTCAATCACCTGCGCAATGTCAACGCGGCTTCTGAGGTCATTGAGTATTTCTGGCGAATAAAACGGCACGCCGCAAATTTAGAAATTTTTAATGCGGCCGATGATTTCGTCAACGTCGGTAAAGGCGCAGACAGGAAGGCTGATGGCTTGTGTTGATGCCAGGTGTGCGTTGGGCGTGTAGACTGGGCCGTTGCCGGTTTTATCTGCGAGGATTTCCCGGAAGCATTTTTGCTCGGAAAGGGGGGCGGGATAGTGGATGCAATAGGGAACTTCTATACCCTTCAGGATTTCGATGAATTTTTCACGATTTTGGGCCAGCAGGGTATACTGTGCTACGGAACTTTCGTTTCCTGGGGATAAAGTTTGAGGGATGGGATCGCCTAATTTATGGGAAATGTTTGAATCGTGGAATAGTTCGTCGTATTTGCTGGCGTTATTCCGTCGAATTTCAAGTTCATCCTTCAAGTGTCGCAACTTGACGCGGAGAATCGCTGCCTGTAACGCGTCCAGTCGGCTGTTCAAGCCTAAAATTTCATGATGATAATGTCCCTTGCTGCCGTGGTTGGCCAGCATTCGCATTTTTTCGGCCAGTTGGCTGTCTCGAGTGAACATGGCCCCGCCGTCTCCGTAACAGCCAAGAGGCTTGGTGGGGTAGAAACTTGTAATGGAAATGTCGCCCAAGGTGCAAGCCGTCTGGTTCCCGCACTTGGCTCCGTAAGCCTGGGCTGCGTCTTCCAGCAGCCAGAGTCCGTGCTTGTCGGAAATTCTGCGCAGTTCTTCGAAGGGGGCGCACTGCCCGAATAAATCCACTCCGATAATGCCGACGGTCCTATCTGTTATAAGGCTTCTAACGCTTTCGGGGTCGATCTGCAACGTCTGGTTGTTGATGTCGGCGAATCGCGGGGTTCCGCCCAACAGTGCGACGCATTCCGCCGGAGCGATAAACGTAAAGTCCGGAACGATGACCTCGTCCCCTGGTTTGAGCCCCAATGCCATAAGCGCAATGGTGATGGCGTCGGTGCCGCTTCCGCAGGAAATGGCCTGCAAATCGGGGAGCCCGATGTAATCGACCAGCTCTTTTTCTAGATTGTCTACCTGAGGGCCGCCGATAAAGCAGCCGCTATCCAGCACTTCTTTCTCGGCCTCGAGGAACTCGTTTTTGTAGAAATCACGCTGTTTTTGCAGGTTTACGAAGGGAATCATGGCCCTAAAAGTAGAAATTTTTGAACACCCCTTGAAAAGTTTCAAACATTTACTAACTTTGTGCCAACATTTTTAAGTAGGTTTTCACCCGGAGATAATAAGGTGCCTCAACACAAATCTTGCAAAAAGCGTTTGCTTCAGGCCGAAAAGGCCAATGCCATGAACCGTTCTACCCGTTCCGCCATCCGTACCGCTCTCAAGGCTGTGCGTTCTGCTTCCACCAAGGAAGAAGCCCTCAAGGTTATGCCGGAACTGTTTAGCATGCTGGACAAGGCTGCTGCAAAGCATCGCGCTGGCTTCTGCGCAAACCGCGCTGCCAACTACAAGGCTAAGGCCGCTAAGGTCATCAACAGCCTCGCTTAATTTTTAGTTAAGTGCTTAAGGTTTAGCCGATACAGGAAACTGTATCGGCCTTTCCTGTTTTTACCTATTTTCTATTAATTGTCTTTCCCATGTATGCGGAACTTGTCCCGCGCTCCCCTTTTTACGTAAAATTTTCTTTTTCTTGCCGAAATACTTGCTTTTAGACGTTTCAATTCATCCTTTGATTGTTAAAAACATTTCTTTTTTTGTTAAATTATCAACGATTAATTGAAAATCTGAGTATTCAGGGATTTGTAATGTCGTCAATAAATTTTGCTACACGTGAGATTAGTTGTAAAGTTGTTTACTACGGTCCGGGCTTGAGCGGAAAGACCACCAATTTGCAGGTGATCCACCAGAAGATGCCGCAAGACAAGCGTACGGACATGGTCTCCTTGGCTACCGAAGGTGATCGAACCTTGTTCTTCGACTTCCTTCCGCTGAACCTGGGTGACATTAAGGGTTTCAAGACCCGCTTCCAGCTTTATACCGTGCCCGGTCAGGTGTACTACAATAGTACCCGTAAGCTGGTGCTTCGCGGTGTGGATGGTATCGTGTTCGTGGCTGACTCCCAGCGTTCCCGTCAGGCCGAAAACCTGGAAAGCTTGCAGAACCTTAGACAGAACCTGCAGGACTACGGCATGGACCTGGACGATATGCCTTTCGTGCTTCAGTACAACAAGCGCGACATGGAAAACGTCTTTACTCTTGAAGAACTGAATGCTGAACTGAATCAGCGCAACGTGCCTTTCTTCCCGGCAACTGCCCATAACGGTAAGGGCGTGGTTACTACCCTGAAGACCATCGCTATGCTGGTGATTGAAAAGTTCAACGTCAAGCAGGGCTTCCTCCGCCAGGCTGCCGCCAATGCAAACAACGCTGGCGTTCACGATGTGTCCCTGACCAAGGATGGTGTTTCCGTTAAGGAAGCAACCGCCCAGCCGGCACAGGCCGCCGCCCCTGCATCTCCGTTCCGCATGCCCTCTTTCGCAGCCAAGCCGCCTGCAGCTGGTGGTGCTGCCGCTCCTGCATCTGCCGGTGGTGGTCTATTCCAGAAGGGAGCCACATCTTCCCCCTTCGGTCGCCCCCGCGCTGCAGCCCCGGTTCCCCGTATGCCCACCTTTGGTCGTGATGTAGCAAAGCCCAACAACGAGGCTGACGACGAAATCGAACTGCGTCCTTACGTTCCCAAGAAGAAGGACTAATCTGATTTTTAAGGAATCTACTCATGAGTGATTTTACCATTTATTCTGATGATGCTGACAAAGTCCGCCGTTTGATGTCTGCCTATCAGGCTAGCATTAAGGCCGAATACATTGTGCTCTGCCACCGCGATGGTTCCATTATTGCAGAAGTGGGTTCCATTGGGGTCGATGCCACTCCGCTGGCAGTGCTGAGCACCGCTTCCTTTGACTCCGCCAAGCAGGTGGGTCTCATGTTGGGTGGCGAAAATTTCAACTCTGTCTCTTATGTTGGCGACAATCGTTCCATCTACATTTCCCCTGTAGACCAGGCCTTGCTCCTTGTGCAGATCTTCCCGGGCAACCATCTGCCCAACCGCATCGAGGACTTCAACCGCCTGTTGGTCGAAAAGCTGGTGGATGCCGTTCCTGCATTTACCCAGAATACCAGCCGACTGGTCCGCTAGTTTGGTCTAGTTAGTTTGTCGGGTATTCCGTGGCAAAGGCTACCGCATTACGTAATTTGAGAAAGACGACAATCATTGTGGTTGCCGTCTTTTTCGGCTTCTTGGTGCATCGTATTGTGGCCTTCTGCCTGGATGATGTTTCTATTAGCTCCTCCGCCGACGCAGAACTTTCCCTTGCTCAGAGTGTGGTTTGCAGCCATATCGTGAACGGTTCCCCTTTCGGTGTAGATAGCGTTTTTGAAGAAGGCACTCGCCTTTACTATTACTCCACCTTGTCCACGTCTGTAAAGTTGGAATCCGATACCTTGTTGCATATTTGGTACAACGGGGCGGATACGGTCCAGAAGTCAAATTGCATTGTTTCTATGGGCGTTTGCCATACGACCATTGTCCCAAAACTTCTGAAACCGGGTGAGTGGAGTGTTGACCTGGCGGCAGGTCGAAAGCTTCTGTCGACTCAGCAGTTCCTTGTGGAACCCGTCCGTAGGTAGCCTTTATGTCCCGCCCATTGCGTTTGGGACGGCTTCGCCTGCTCTTTTTACTTTCCCTTATAAATTTTGCGTTTGCAATGAATGTTGATTCATTGCCTGTGTGGGACCCCTCCATTCTTGTACGAAGTAATGGGGTCGCAATAAGTACCGCTAACGGTTTGGGTTCCGTGGATGAATCATCGGAAAATGTTCGTCATGATTCCGTCGAAACCCACGGCTATAAGACCATGCAGATTACGGTGGGCGATGGCGGCACCCAGGTGGATCAGGAGCTGCGCCTCTCTATAACGGGGCGTCTCGCCGACAGCGTATGGATTGACGCCCTGCTTTCGGATGTGGGCCGCAAGGCGGGTGACCAGACCACGGCTACCTTGCGGGAAGTGGACCAAATATACTTTCGCGTGGAATCGCCCCGTTATTTTTTGCATCTGGGGGATTTGAACTGGGTCGACAATTCCTTGGAACTGTATTCCGTTGAACGGAGTAGCCTTGGGGCCATGGGTGGTGTGCGTGGTGATTTCGGTGGGGGGTACACTGAGGTTCGTGGCGTTGTTGGCACCGACGAGGTTCAACATTTTAGACGAACTCTGAATGGTGTCAGCGGTCAGCGCGAGGGGTATTCCCTGGATGCGTCTGGTGGCTTTGTAGCCATTGTGCCCCAGTCCGAAACGGTCTGGATGAATGGGGTGAAGCTGACCCGCGGTGTAGACTATCTGGTGAATTATGCTGGCGGTATGCTGGATTTCAAGGGTTCCATTGTTCCTAGCTTTGATGATGAAATTCGGGTGGAGTACGACGCCTACGAAGATGACAACATTTATTCTCTGAAGGGGGCTGCCGCCAGTTATAGGCATCCCAACTTGTATCTTGATCTTTCCATGTTCCAGTTGGAGAACGATGTGGACCGTTTGCGTCGCGGCGTGTGGACGGACGAAGATTACAATATGTTGAAGTCTGACCGCGGAGAAGTTTTTGTTCGTGATGATTCCCTGAGGGCTTTACGTCGCCCCGATCGTAGCGCTCGTATGGGGGCCCGCCTTCGCGTTCGGCAGAACCGGCAATTCTACGCAGACTTGGAAGTGGCTCTGAACAAGAGCGATTCCAATACGGTTTCTGATCATGTGGGTGGGCCGGAAGGCAAGGCGTTCCGCTGGTTTGTTACCACAGATTCTACCAGGGACTTGCTGCATTTCCCGTTGGCCATGGATGTTTACGGCAACCGCATTATGGAAGGCTATGATGTTACGGAGTTCCGCAGCATAAATTCGGACTGGGATCCATACATTTTGCAGGACCAGTGGGATTTGGCCTACGGTGGTTCCGCATTCTTGGATGACGACTTGCTTTACGACGAGGTAAAATTCCGCACGGCCTTTGGAAATGGCTGGTTCGGGAATGCCCTTTGGGGGTACCGCCGAAACGATGGGGAAGAATGGAATTCCTCGAGGGCGAAAATTTCGTTGCAACATCGGAATAGAAACACCCTAAGTGAAGTGGCCTTGATTCGTGTGGCTAGTACCGCAGACCGGAATATGGAACGTTACCAGGGAACCGCTTCCGCTGAATTTTTACAGGGCTTTGTACGCCCCTTTGGCAGCGGCGATTTCCGCTACACGCGAATTGATGAAACTTCTGATGTGGCAGGAATTGACGGTGGCGTGGGAGCGATACATAATGAAGTCCTGTACGGAAAATCCACAGGCGGTTTCGGGATGTATTTTGACAAAGGCTTCTTGCGTGAAAGTGCAGGAGGTCGAATCGCCTGTCGCAGGGGCGATACCTATGGCAATGAATGGGCGGATTCCTTGCGGTCGGCCATGTGGTTGCAGGAAGCGAATTACGGAGCCCGTTACTTTAGTTTGAATCACCTGCTGCAGTATGAACGTATTGCCCGCGATTCCTCCGAGGGGGAAAATAGCTGGGTGGGGGAATTGAATTCCCGAATGGGTGGTGACGAAATTGGCCTGACGGGAAACGTCACTTATAAAATCGGTCTGACAGAAGAGCAAATTTATACGGCTGTGTATAAGGCGGTGGCGCCTGGTACCGGAGATGTGCGCTATGATAGCCTGACGGGAACGTTTATCGAGGGAGTTGACAATGGCGATTTCGTTTATGACGGTATGGGACGTAATGATTCCGTGGGGGCCGTTCTTTCGTCGGACGCCTCCTTCGGATTTGATTTCCGCTGGAATCCCGGTGTGTCTCTTGGTGTAAAACGAGGAATTTTGCGTGATGTTACTTTTGGCGGTTCCTGGAATGGAGAAGGTAGCGATACGACAGGACGCACTTTGTATTTCCCTCCGGTCACTGCAGCCGCCTTGCGCCGAACCACTTCGGGACGCATCAACATGGAAGGTCTGGTGGAATGGGAACATCCGTCGGGTGTTAGTCTCGCTTATAAACCGGGTGCCTCCTTTGACAAAAAACTTAGCTCCATTTCATATTTCGAAACGGTCTATTCCCATGAAATCGAAACGGGCTATCGCATAAATCCTGATCACTTTGTTGGGGCGGACCTGTTGATGGAAGATGATGAACTTTCTGCATTGCAAATTTGGAACTGGAACATCTATGATGTTTCTTTGAAATATCGGTTTGATTTCTTGAACGGATTTTTCGTTCAGCCTCTAGGCCGTTACCGCCAGGGAACTGGAGCTGATGATCTTGATAATGATTTTGAAGCTGACCTTTGGGAAGGCGCTTTTAGAGTCGGATATAACAAGCAAAAAAAAGTGGATGCCTTTGCGAATTTTTCTGTAATCCAGGTGGACGACCGGGGGGATTACATCCCCTATCAGGTCCTGTCCGGTTATAGTGATGGCCGTACCTATCGTTTTGAATTCTCCCTTTCCATTGACATGAATGATTTTATTTCTCTGGGTTGCCATTACATTTTGCGCTTTGGTAACTCCGAGGAAAATGTTTTCCAGAAACTCAGCACAGAAGCCAGAGCGGTGTTTTAACAGTTAACAGTGATGAGTTGGTGTCATTCTGAGCGAAGAATCTAGTATCTCATAATTTGTATCTTATATTTCGTTGCCTTGATTAGATTATTCTTGACATTTCTTCTTTTGGTGAGCATTGCCTTTGGTGGTGAATGTCGTATTTCTGACGTGGTGTGGAATGGCGACCACGAGATGGCTGATGAAGCTGATGCAGCGAATCTTGTTGGAATGCCCTGCGAAGGTTTGAACGGCCCCGTCTGGAAAAACACCTCTCGAAAAATCCAGGAACGTTATGAAAATGGCGGATTCCTTGCTGCAAGTCTTGTTGGCGAACTTTTGGAAAATCCTGCTGACTCCAGTGAGGCAACGAATACCGCTGTATTGCTGTTGGAGTTGAATCGTGGCAGTGCCTGGGTGTGGGGACCTGCAGAAAATATGGATTCTACCGGAACCAAACCTGAAGTGTTCCGTAAATTGACAGGACTGGAAGTGGGCTCCTATGTTTCCCCCAGAGATCTGGAGCGGGCTAATTATAAACTTGCCCGTGTGGGGTACTTTGAAGAAGTGGGTAAACCCCGCATGTATCGAGATGCCTACCGGAACCGTATCATTCCCGTGTTCAATATGCGGGCTGCAGCCATGTCCGAGGCGGAAGCCTTGCTGACTTATTCCAGCGAAACTGACTTGTGGGAAGGTAATGTCAACGTGTCGCTGTACAACATTTTGGGGACAGCCCGCGACCTACAACTGGAAGGTTATACAGCCGCAGATTCCCGCCGTCTTGAAGGCTCCTATAAGGAACCATGGATTTTTGGCTCTGCCTGGAACGTTATTGCCCGCGGCTATTTTGACGAAGATTCCTCAACCCGCGAAGCTTACGGCGAAGTGGGCATTAGCCGCGATATCGGTTTTGATTTTACCATTGGGGTCTTTGTAGGAATCGGTGATAATGAAAAGACGTCCTCGTTGGAGTTGACCTACACGTCCCTTGACCGGTTTGCTTTACCTCGTAGCGGAACCAAATTTTATGGACTTGCCTCTTGGAATTTTTCCCGTCCCGATTCCCTGGATCATTACTTGAAGGTGCGAGGCTCCCTGGTGCGCTATGTACCGGTTTACGCAAACTGGATTACAAGATTCAGTGGTGCCGCCGGTGGAATATTTGCTCCCTATGCTGACCTTGATCGTCAAGATCTATTTGCCTTGGGAGGCATGAACGATTTTCGTGGAATGGATTATCGATTCCTGCGTAGTCGGGCCTATGGCTATACCGAGTTCGCTTTGCTTTGGCAGGATGGTTATGACCTGAGCATTGAAGGCTTCTATATGCCGGGCTTGTATCGCGCTCCTCGTCCGGATCATGGCTGGAAGCGTGAACAGGAATACGGCTTGGCCTTTACTCAGTATCGCAAGAATTGGAGCGTCAATTTTTATTATGCCCTTCGCAATGGCGAAAGCTACTTGGATGGTATTGTGGGCGTCGGTGTCAAAACGCTGTTCTAGAATTTGAATTGAAAAAGAAAAAAGGCTTGAGTGGAAAACTCAAGCCTTTCGCATATCCGAAGGCAGAAAATGTTAGAACCAGTAGGTTACAGTAAACTGCATCTGGTAATTCTGAATATCGACTTCGCAAGAACCGAGACCCAGGTCTAGATCGTCAAACACATTGGTAAGACCGAGAATGTAACGGAAGCCTACGTCAATGTTCGGGGATACGTCATAGCCGAGACCGAATACCAAGCTGAATTCAAAGGTGTTCTTCTTGTACATGTCGTCGAGGAGGTTGCTTGCTGCGCTAGATGCTCCGTAGCCATAGTCATAGTCATAGTCGTTCCAACCATAGTCATAGTCGTCCCAACCATAGTCGTCACCATCGTCGTAGAAGGAACCGCTGCTAGAAACATCCCAGGAACCAGACAGGATCAAGGCAATCTGCGGACCTGCTTCTACGTAGAGGTTCATGACTGGGGTATAGTGGAAGAGAACGGGAACGTCAATGGCCCATGCGGTGTAAGAAACATCGTCGTTACCAACGCGACGCAGGTCCAAGGTGACTTCGGGGATGACGGATGCCTTTTCGGAAATGTAGATCGTTTATTTCTTCTTTGTGAATTTAAGTGAAGACATTCCGTTTGTAGTTTGAACTTTTACTACATAAACTCCCTGATTTAGGATTTCTAAATTCATGACGGGATATTCAAAACCTGTTTTAGAATAAACCTTATTTCCGAGGGCGTCATATATAACGATTGACTTTACTTCGTGGATGTCGCCTGTGTAAATGAGGTTGTTTTCCGCAAATTTGACTGTTGCACTGGCGTTGTCTGAAATTTTCGCAAACGAAGTCTCGCTGGTATCCTTACCAGGATCTATAGTTGGTTCTTCCTTGTACATGTCCGGGTTGTATGTTGCCACAATTTTATAAATGGTGGTCTTGCTGCTATCTGCGGAATGGAAGTCAAAGTCAATGGTGTCGCTTAAGTCATATTCATGGAAAATTTTATAATTCTCAGAATAAGATTTATGGGGGCCGGCAAAAACGATGGTTGCTCGCTTCAAGTTTATTTCGAAGGGGAGGTCTACGTGAACAATCTTGTTTTCCTGATCAATTTTACCTTCAAAATATGCAAGCCCGGCTTCGATAAAGAATGACTTTAGTTCGGCAACATCCTGTTCTTCAGCCTTGTGAACAACATTTGCTGAAAGAACTGTTCGTTTGTTGATTTCATTGTAGGTTATAATTGAAAGTATACTTCCCTGACCCCATACGGGGTAATCGTAGTTTGTGGGTTCATAAGAATATGTGGCGAATGGATTGGGCATTGCGACATAGAGGTCATAGTCGCTATAGTTTATACTTGACCTTTTATCAGCCAGGTTTATACTGAACTTTTGACTCGTTGCGTTGGGAGTTGCTGCAATGGCGGAGAAATTTTTGTTGTCGGTGAGGTCTACAACGTAAATGCCAGAGACGTTGTAATCAGGCCAGACCTTTGGCTGTCTAACAACTTTAAGGGCATAAGTCTTTTTATCGTAGTCTTTAGTCAGTGTAGCATACATGCCGGATGTACCGTACATTTTCCCGGTAATAGTCAAGGTGATGTTCGTATCGGGAAGAGAAAATGTTCTTTCGCAATTTCTCCAAAAGGTGTTCTCGACTAAAAAATCATCTCCTGAACCGCAGGCAAACAGTTTTGCAACGGGCGTTCCCTTGTAGGGAAGGTCGTAAATAATCTTTCCCGTGTCGTTGGGAGATTCCGGGTCATAAATGGTTCTTGGGTAGATGTATTCCTGTTTTGTGGTGTCGATCATGAGCAGTTGGCTCAAGTAGTTGTTTTCTTCTATGACGTCAACAAATTTGAATTTGTAATAGTGAATAGGACTTCCGTTTTGTGCAATGACTTCTACAACTGAGCTTTCTAGGTCAATGGGGGTATTGAACAAGTCAACACTGATTGGCTCGCCATTCTTATACCAATTCCTTTTCGCCAAGCCGGAAAATTTTAATCCGGCGTAGTTTGAATTTGATCTGCCGGCACTGTATCGGCCATACAAATTATGACGAATGGAATCTGGTACCCATTTGTAAAGCTTTAACTCGACCAGCCCTGTGTCGCCAGAATTTTGGGGATGGGTGATTTTTGTTCCCTCTGTGCAGTATGTGCCTTGTTTAGCCAAGGTACTTTTTGTAACATCAATAATGGGGGAGTCTGAATATGTTTGGTACCACTGATAAACTTTGCTTTCTGAACAGAAGTCAAAAACATTGACAATTGCCGCATTGGTATCGCCTGGGGTTCGGCTTATGTTTAGGACGATGTCTTTGGTGCTGAGTCCGCTTTTGGACTTGAATGTATAGGTAACTGGCCCCTTACTAAAATCTTGTGCGGTACTGGGGGTGACCGAACTGTATAATCCCGTAAAGTAAGGGGTTATGCTTTCCATCTTTGCAGTGAACGGTACCGTGAAGTAGATGGTGTCGTTGCTTCTGACGTAATTGGTATAATCGCTTGTCACGCTGGCTTTTGTAACGATAACATCACTTGGGCCGCCAATGGCAATAGAATTGATGGATACACTACATTCCTTTGTAGAGGAAGTTTGTGCCTGGAAGGCTATTTTAGAGTAGTCACATTCGATTGACAACGCCTGACCACTTGAGAAGGCTCCGATTTCGTACCAGTAGCCGTCGTAATAGCCATAGGCGGCAAGACTGTTGCTTCCACAGGTACCGCCGTAATTGACGATGCCGGTAAGGTAGCCTTCGCATGTTTCATTCGGGGTGACTGTCAAGCCAGAGGAAAATTCTGAACCGGTGATGGTTGTGGTTACGTAGCCTTTTTCCTTTACCCAAGGAGTCCAGGATTTCTGGTCCAATTCAAACTTGGCGTTGGTGGTGGTGTAACCGTCTGTCTTTTCGTAAAAACTGAGGGATACCGATGCGAAGGACATGCCTGCGGCAAGACCTAGCGTTAAGGCTATTTTGCGACAATCCATAAAAACTCCAGAGTTCAGTCTTTACAAATGTAAGTTTTTTTTACAAAAGCAAGGAGTTTGGTATACCTAGCAAATACTAAAAAAAGAAATCCTTGTTACACAAGGTCCTTCCTAAAAAATTTTACGTCAAAAAAGGGCTTTATTAAAAATTTGGATGTCATATGATTCAATGTGAATCATATGGGATGATTTCTAGATCAATCCCGCCATGTATACCGGCAGGTAGGTGAATCCGTCCTTGACTTCCAAATTCTTTGTGTAGACGATGAACTTGTCCCTCAGCTTTAGCTGGGGGAACACGAAAGTCATTTTTTTTGTGTCTGTTTATTTTACCGAAAAATGAAAATCTTTTTGGCTAGTTTTTCACGAATTTTAAAAATCTTTAGCAAAAATCACGAAACATACAAATCTTTTTGTATGTTTCTTCACGAATTTTAAAAATCTCTCTTTTTGTAGAGGGGTTTATTCGTTGTCGTCTTCCAACTGCTCCCCGATGGAGCGGAACATCGGGTCCCATGTCATTTTGCCTGCGTCATCCGGGCGCACCCATTCGGCTTCGCCATCGTTCATCCACATTCTAAGCTTAGTCATTTTAACAGTACAAGAGGTTTCGTCACCGGTAACGTGGATCCAATATTTAAAACTGAGGTTTAATTTCTGAGCAGAGACTGTGCCATGCCCATTGTATGTTTGGATGTTGCCCGTTACAACCGACATGGCCTTGAATTTCTCTGTCACCAGTTTTCCTTTTTCTGGTTCATCCTTGGCAATAGGAATTTTTTCATAAGGCTTTTCCTTGCGTATAATTTTTACACTTTCTTTGTTAGGGGAAACATTTGCAGGTTGATTCGAAACACTTGATTGATGTTCTTGGCGGCGGAAGTGATGGCTGTGATTCGGTCGCGACAATCCTCTAGTTCGGCGGTTACTTTCTTGTAGGTTTCCTCGTCGCAGCCGCAGGTGATTCCTAGAAAGTGGCGTTCGTCCTTTGAAAACTTGCCGATGGCTTTTTCGGCGAGAGCTGCCATTTGACGCTGCATTTCGCGCATGGCGCGGGGGAGGCTTTCCTTGGAACCGGTCACGTTGGCGTCCGTTTGCGTGTAGCGTCCCTTTTCATCTTTTTCCAGAAATCCGGAATTCACCAAAAACTGCAGAGTATTTTCAACATCTTCAGCGCAAATTTTTTCGTGGCAGACATCTGCGATTTTCTTGGAACTTGCTCCTGGCATCAAAGGGGCCAATTCACGAAGGACAGGGTACTTCCAGGATTCGTAAAAAACATAAGCATCGGCATCGATGATGCGGGCTTTTGACTTGCGTGCCATTTTGCGCAATTCCAAAGTCAGTGCTTTCCGGTCGGCTTCGTTAGTGGTGTTGTCGATGGCGACCATCAGCTCAAAGAAGTCCTGTTCGCTGGCAGATAAATTCATTACGGCTGCAACGAATCCCGCCCTTTTCTTGCTTAGCTTGCTTTTCCCGTCGCAAACAAGCTTTAGGTAGTTGGGGGAGGCAAATCCTGCTAATCTGTTGAATTCACGCCAGGAGAAAGCGGAATGTTTTTTGCGTTCCTCAAAATAATCCCTGATGTAATCTCGATAGTCACTGTATCCAAAGATGGGTTTCATGTATTTGAATATAGTTTTTTGATTTGTCAATTCGGATTTTGAAAATGTGCAGCGAAATTGACTTTGGAATAAATTCTTGAAAAACGTTTTTCTATATGATTCACGATGAATCATATAGAAAGTGAAAAATGCCAGTGAGGTAAAGAATGCGAAGAATGTGCGGGACTACAACAGTGTTTAACGCACTCAAAAAGCCTAAATTTAGGGTATGAAGATTTTTTATTCGCTGGTGTTAACGGTAGCCTTGTTTTTTGTAGCGTCTGGTTGCTCCGAAAAGGAAACGGCGGGCAATGCCACGGAACCCAATACGATTGGCGAATTGGAATCGTCCAGTTCTGTGTTGCTGCAAAGTTCCTCTGGTTTATCATCGGATTCTTCAGAAATACGAGAAATTATCTTCACCACAAAACCGTCTAGCGAAAATCTTCTTGGTAGAACTGTTGTGCGTGTTTATCAAGAAGAACAGGGTGCGCAAGGTACATGTACCGTGGGTGAAATCGTCTTTACTGCTGCGTTCAAAATTGTAGGCAGGGGCGTGCTTAGTTATTCAAGTGCCCTGTCGGTTGCGTCTTACGACATGTGCAATTCCCTATGGAAGGATATTTCTGGGGAATGCTTTGCTGACGATGCAATCTTGCTGGACGAAAATGAAAACTGCAATGAAAAATCCTTCGATGTTCTGTGTCGCATAGAACGGACTGGCGAACGTAATTTCGATCATGAACTTTCTGAATTCGAAAGACGCTTTGTTTCTGCTTGCGACAAGTTGGCTAACGCAAATCCTGGCGAACCGACATCCGGCCGCTTTGAATCAGCAACGCTTCCTGATGCAGGTCCTTCCGGTATTTCTAGCGGTTATGAGCCGATGGTAAGTTCCTCCAGTGAAGATTTGTTTGATGAAGAAAAGGAACCCTACAGTTCTTCGGCAAGATCCTATTCTATGGAAAAAATCTATGCGGAAGAAAGTTCCATGACTCCGGAAGAAATCCTTGCATCATACAAGCCCGAAATAAAGGTTGATTCTTCTGCACATCAATATGGTCATGGGGAACCTTGGTATGAAGTTATCTTTACGGGAGAACGAACCTTTGTTCATGAATACTATGATGAACATGGTTGGCGTGCGTGTGTTGTTTATGTGGATGAACCGCAAAATGGTCTTGAATTACATATTTTGGATGATGATTATATAGCCTCCTTCCAACAGTATTTGTCCTTGAATGATGGGGTCGTAAAATCTGTGGAACGCCTTTTAATTTCCTCCAATAATCATGAATTGGTTGATGAAGAATATGTCCCGAAATTTAGTAGCCAATGTGCAGAAAATGAGGGCGAATTGACAGACCATCTGCAGGACGATAAATACAGATATTGGACCTGCGATAGAATTTTAAAGCCTTCTGTTTCTGCGAAGCATTATCTGTACGAACGTGCGCTGGAACTGAAAACCAACTGTGCGGAATAGGAACGTTTTTTTCGTGTCTATTACAAGGAAAAGGAAATTTGGTAAGGTAAAATCAATCTCGGGATTTTTTCCTTTGAAAATTGAAAACTGGTTTGACGTATGAAAAAGGCTCCTTTTCAGGAGCCTTTTGCTTAATCGTCTTCTTCTTTTGGAGAATTCATCATGCAGCGAATAGGGGCGAGGTTATACTTGCTGATATCGCTAAAAACAGCTTCGTGATTGTTAAGGATGCACATACAGATGGCATTTTTGCTGGGGTAAGTGTTTCCTATTGTAGATGTCCATACGCATTCTTGCAGCATCGACAATCCATAAGTGTTTTCGCCACCGTAATCTGTATAATCTCCATAATAATCTCTGTCCATCCAACCGCTAGCCGATTTTAGGTATAATCCTGCGGTTTCCGCTCCGCCGACATATTCAAAAAGATCTTCGTAGTTTCGTTTTGTAGCCAAATGCCAGCCATCTGGGCAGATGCCTGTTGGATTTTGTTGTATGTACCACGACTTGTAAACATCGAAATTTAAGGCATATCCATAGCCCACCCCTTTCATGTCTGTAGAATAGACTGCGGCGGAATCTGCTGCTGCTGCCCAAGTATAGTATCTGCCCTTTTCGGTGCAATTATCGTTGTCATAATAGCACTCGTTTTCATAGATAACGCGTTTGCCATTCTGGTAGATCTTATATATAAAGTCCAGGTTCTGGGCCATCCAAGTCTGTTCGCCGATTTTTATGGTGTTGTACACATGCTTGTTGCGAATGTCCAAAACTTCTCCGTATTCGCCCTTTGCCAAAAGATCCTGATTCAAGTGTTCTGTTGGAGCACAGACGTATTTGTCGCAGTCGTAGGTGCCTAGGGACATTACCGGGGTCGGGTTCTGGCTGGAGCTGGACAATGCTTCACTAGAGCTGTCTTCTTTGGAACTGTCGTTACTGGAGGACGACTGCGGCTCTGAACTGGAGCATGAACCTGCATCGACATCGTTGCTTGACGAATGCTTTTCGTCGGATTCGGATGCGGCTTCGCTGCTAGAGCTGGACTTGGCGTCTTCGCTGGAACTGGATTCTTCCTTTTCTTCATCCTTTGACGAGGAACTTTGGACTGTAGAAGATTTGCCGGATTCGGAGTCGTCCTTGTCGGAAATCCAGCTTGTTCCATCGCATTCGTAGTAGGCGTCTTCTTTTTCCACAAAAATGACTTCGCCCTTTCTATCGGAAACGCATTTTCCCAGATTGTAGATGGTTTCTACTCGATCGTTTTTGGAGTTTTCGTTATCCGAGGACGATGTGGAGGTTGAATCTCCACAGGATAGAAGAAGCATGCTTCCGACAGAAGCTGCTAGAGTTAGTCCTACAATGCGCATGATAGGCACCTGTTTTTAATTAGTCCTTGACGCAACGAAGTGCGAATCCGCGATCCTTTTCATTGTACGATGCTTCGTAACTACGAATTGCGTTTTCTCTGTAGTCGAGGTACCAATAAACTGCGCCGGTGTACTTTGTTGCTTCTGTTGCACTCCAGAAGTTGGCGAAATACTTTGCGTCGTCAAAAGCGTATCTACTATAGCTTTCGCTAGGATCAGCGTATCTTCCGTAATAAGCGCCTGTTGCAATGGCCGAGAATCCGTAGGAATCCGCGGAGGGCTTGGAGCTAGTTGAGTACGGATACCATCCCTTGGAGGACTTCATGATTCCGGTGTATGTTCCTGTAGAACCACCTTCCATTTTTGAAATATAATTTCTCACTTGGAGCCATTCGGCGTTGGTGGGAACATGCCATCCATCGGGGCAGATACCCTTGTGGGGGCTTTCGACCAGGAAGTCGGCGATGGTCTTTGCATACTTAGGATCTAAATTCATTGCTGCAGTCCAGCTATAAAGACGACCGCCTACGTTGCAGTTGGCTTCTACGTTCTTGTAGCACCAGCTGTTGTCGACAAGGTTTGAATTGTTCTTGTCGTAGTAGTTCAGGTTTTCGGCCATCCATGTCTGCAAACCGATTTCAGTAGTCTTATAGGTCTTGCCATCGCGGGAATCCTTGAGGGTTCCGTACTTGTAGTCCGGATTCAAGTAGTATTCCTTCGGGTGGTCGTAAACGGTTGAAACTCGCCAGTTGCCGTTGCCTCCATCGCAGACGTATTCCGTTTCACGGTCATACGCATCAAAGAGGGATGCGAAAGTTCCTTTTTTGGAGGCTGAACAGGTTTTGCCGAGTCTATTTTCGTTGGCGGTGGGGTAGCGCCACTTGGTGTCGTCGCAAGCGTAGAATTTGCCCAGGTTGTCGCTGTAGGCATTTGTCATCTTGATTTTTTCGCCGTCGCGTTCACCGTTGCAAACGCCGATGCCGTATACATTGCCAACAAAGAGGCTGATGTACTTTTCAAAGTTGGGAACGGATCCTCCAAGTTCTTCAAGCTGAGTCCTTGTTTTGGAGAATTTTCTTGTGGTGTCCATGGCCCAGTCGGCTGCCTTTACCTTGGCGGCAGAATCGCTCCACAGACCGTCTTCTTCAAAGTCTGTAGCAAGAACGGTCAGGCGGCTGGTCATGTCTACGTCGCTCAAGCCTTCCTGGAGCAGGATCGATGCGGCCAGAAGCTTTGCGTCGTCTTCAGAGGTTCCGAAAATGGAAAGGTCTTCAAAGGCGTGATTGTTGGTCGGCCAGCCGAAGGCTGCAAGGACTTCCTTTTCTGCCTGGGACTTGGCTGCGGGAATGTTCTTGAACTTTCCACTCTCGACAAAGAGATTTACGGCTCTCTTGTAGGCGAGATGGCCGAGGATGTTGATGTTTGCCGAAGTACGTCCGTTCAAGTCGATCAAGGATTTTAGACTCACCTGGTTGGCTGTCGTTTTAGCCGTATTTTCGTTGTAATAGTAGCCGTTTGCCTGGAGCAGGGCGTACTGGCTCTTGAGGGTTACCTTAGTCGAGGTGTAGGCGCCGAGATCGGATGTAACTTCCCAGTCGAATGTGGTGCCAGTCGGGTCCATTTCGTCGTCAAGTTCGGACAGCTTGATTGTCGTGCCCGACTTGTATGGGCCCTTTTCGGCAACACCAGTGAATGTCATCTTGGTGATGGCAACGTTTTCTACGACCTTATCAGAGGGTACGATGCTAGAACTGGATTCCTGAATGCTGCTGGAGCTAGAATCGTCGGTGTCGTTGGAACCGGGATTTTTGGAGTCAGAGGATTCGGTCTTGTCAGGGGAGGATCCGTTTGAACTTTCAGGATTTTCAGTTGAAGAGTTGTCCTTTTGGGAACTGGAGGATCCGTCTTTTGCCGATGAGGAAGACTTGTCATTTGCAGAAGATTTTCCGTCTTCCTTGTCTCCGGTTTTTGAAGAAGAAGATTCGGACTTGCCGATGTTCTTCCAATCGTCGTTGACGCACTGGTAATCGGAATCTTCGTCCTCTACGTAAACAACATCACCTTCTCTATCAGAGGAGCATTTGCCTAGATCATAGATGGATTCCACCTCGGTGGCGTAGGAAACCTTGTTTTCGGTATTAGACCCTGTAGAGGAATCATCTCCACAGGCAACGAATAATAGGGCTGCTGCACTTAAGGAAAACAGTTTTTTCATTCACACACCTCATTTGCTTTTTTTCATTTAGAATATAAATTTTTTGTGCAATCATAGCTCGCCGAAATGGAGCCGAATTCAAACTATTATGGGCTTTCAAACTCATATGATTCATTGTGAATCATATAAAACATTTTGTTTCTTTGAAAAAGTGTGTTCCCGGTCACAGTGCTGTTTATTTGGCTGTTTTAGACTTGTTGTGTGTTGAGGATAAAAAGGGAATAACCTACATTTGTAATAAATGTTGATATGGGCGTTGTTTCGCCTGAAGTAAAAATTTTTAGCGGGATGCTGGTATGAATAAAATTAAGTTGTCCGTCCTTGCAGCCTCCGTTTGCACCTCCCTTTTCCTGGGCGCATGCGGAGAAGATTCTTCCACTGGATCGAACTCTGGTGACAAGGTAACTTCCGAGACCTCGGTTGAGACTATCTACGACTTGGGAAAGTGTTCTTCAGAAAGAAAAGGTGAAATCATCTTTGTTGAAGAAAACGATTCGGATTATCTGTGTGATGGAAACAACTGGAAAAATCTTGGAACTCCGGAATCCTCCGATTCCAAGGACATATCCTCCAACTCCAAGGATGATTCTTCTACGTCCAAAGATGAATCCTCTGATTCAAAGAACGACGTTTCCTCGACGGATAAGTCTTCCGATTCCAAGGACGACTTGTCTTCTGCATCCAAGGATGAAAATACGTCTGTAGACAAATCCTCCGACTCCAAGGAAGTATCCTCCTCTTCGAAGGATGAAGCTTCTGAAACTCCGGGCTCGTCCAGCAGTTCTGTGGTAAACTCCAGCAGTGTGGTTGAGTCCAGTTCCAGTGTCCGCGGGCAGAACGAGGTCGTGGCCGATGTGGCTGTTTCTAAGCAGACCTTTACCGGTGTTGCCCAGAAGGGTCCCTTTACGGCAGGTTCCGTTGTGAAACTGTCTGAATTGGACGAAGTGCTGGATCTTACGGGAACTTCCTTTGAATGGGAAGTGACTACCGATCAGGGTGAATATACTTCCTCTAAGGTGACCTTGAGGAGTCAATATGCGTTGATGCAGGTCAGCGGTTTCTACTACAACGAGAATACAGGCAAGACTTCTACGGGCCAGCTTACCTTGAAGTCTATGGTAGACTTGAATGAACGCAAATCCGCCAATGTGAACATCCTGGGTCATCTGACTCATAAGCGAATTGTAAACCTGTTTGCTGAAAGCGGCAAGTACAAGAATGTGCCTGCAGCAAAGTCCGCAGCAGAAAAGGAAGTGATGAACTCCTTCCACTGGACTGTCAATAACCATGCATTTGAAGACTTGAATATTTTCGGCAGTACCGAAGATGATGCCAAGCTACTTGCTGCATCGATTCTTCTGCAGGGTGATTTAAGCGATGCTGATTTTTCTAGCCGACTCGCTTCCTTGACCACCGATTTTGAAGATGATGGCGTATGGAACGATTCTGCAGCAAGAATCGCTGTGGCAGACTGGGCTATGGATACCACTAGGTCCTTTAGTAAAATCCGCGAAAAATTGCTTGAAGTGGGCCCCCGCGTTCCGAACTTCGAAAAGTATATCTACCAGTTTGCGGGCATTGTGTATGACATTGGCGTCTGCTCTGAAAATAGGGACGGCGAAAAGGTTAAAATCAAGAATCCCTATAGTAAGAATTTAGGTCAGGAATACGTTTGTGCCGATGGCAAGTGGCGTAAGCCTACTTCCACCGAAAAACGCCTAGGTTTCGCATGTGCCGTTAAGAACAAGGGAACCATTGTGCACGAGGGTACCACTAATGGAAATCTGGATTGGTATTGCCCCGGCGACGGAAACTGGAGGTTGGCTAGAGTTTACGACTACCCAAAGAGTAACTATTTCAATCCCAGCAAGAGCTACGGGACATTGAAGGATTCTCGCGACGGAAAGACTTACAAGACCGTAAAGATTGGAACCCAGACTTGGATGGCGGAAAACCTGAATTACTATGACAAGAACAATGCTAATTTGCAGAAAAGCACCTGGTGCTATGAGGATGTTGAAGAAAATTGTGAAGTGGGCGGCAGGTTCTATACCTGGGCTGCAGCCATGAACCTTGATCCCAAGTACAATTCCAATTCCGCATCGGCAGCGGGTGTTATCAAGATTCCGCATCAGGGGCTGTGCCCCGCGGGTTGGCATATTCCCAATACAGGCGAGTTTAGCATTCTTAGAGAGTACGTGGTTATGATGGAAGGGGGTGGAAAGGTTGACTTTAATGATGGCTCCGGACAGCTGAAGTCCGTGCTTGGCTGGCATGATTTGAAAAGTCCCTTTATTACGCCCCGAGATCCGTATGGATTCTCTGCAATTCCCACTGGAGCCTACTACGGTTCTCATAGGGATCCGGATGGGCAATTCAGCCGGTATGTTTTTGACGATGCCAGTTACTATGCCAACTACTGGTCTGCTTCAGAGGGCAAAAAGGCCACGGGTGCTGTCTACTGGTTCCTTGAGTACGGCAGTAGTACCTTTGATTATCACGACGCCCAATACAACGACAAAGACAGAGGCTACTCCATTCGTTGTATAATAGATTAATAGAATTAAGTTTTTAAAGGATGATTGCAATGAATAAGTTCGGTATTGCTAGTTTAATCTCTATTGCAGGCGCTGTATTTTACGCCTGTGGTGATTCCACGTCTTCAAATTCCACAATGGACTTGCCTGGGGATCAGGAAACTGTTACCGAGGTCGGCTCAGTGTATGAACTGGGAAAATGCAAGGACGACCGAAAAGGAACCATCATCTTTGTCAAGAACGAGAATAGAGAGTATGTCTGCTATTCTGGAAAATGGTCCCCTCTCGATGAAATCGGTTCTGTCGAGGAATCTTCTTCCAGCGTTCAGAAGGATGAACAATCGTCAAGTTCTGAAAATGGAAAATCCTCATCAAGCGTAGACAAGGATGATTCTTCGTCTAGCCAGGATGAGGGTGGATCTTCGTCAAGTCAAGATGAGGAAAAGTCCTCGTCCAGCCAAATGAAGGATGATGCTTCTTCAAGCAGCCAAAAGGAAGATACTTCTTCGAGTAGCCAGAAAGATGAACCTTTGTCTAGCTCCCAGGATGTGGAGGACAACCCGGAAGTCAAGGACGATGTGTCCTCTTCCAGTGAACAGAAAGAGGAATCTTCATCAAGTGTCAAGAGCGAAGAATCCGCTTTTTTCAAGGATCCTCGTGACAACCATGTGTATAGGATTGTAAAAATCGGCAATCAGACCTGGTTTGCCCAGAATCTGCAATATGCAGGTCCTGTAGGAAGCTCCCGATGCCATTCCGACGATTATATACAATGCGATGTCTACGGTCGCCTGTATCAAAGGGACAAGGCCATGACGGCGTGCCCCACAGGCTGGCATCTTCCTTCTCTTGATGAATGGAAGGTTCTTTTTGAATATGTGGGCGGAACCAATGTTGCTGGCATCAAGCTGAAATCTAGAAGCAACTGGGTTCTACAGGAAAACTTTGAAAAGTACGCTGGAATAGATGAGTACAATTTCTCAATATTGCCTGCTAGTTTTGCTACGTCAACTGGAGTCTACGGATCGACAATCAAGTATGACTCCCATCTTTGGACATCCTCCGTTGATGCTGATGGCTATAACGTGATGGTCTATTTCTTGCATAGCATGGGTGGCGTTGGGATGAGCAGTGTCTCCGAAAATCTGTACTATTCTGTCCGCTGCCTTCAGGATAACTAGTTCTGCATAATCTTTATCTAGAGGTTTTATTATGAAGTTTGGTTTTTGGAAAAGTTTGATGACTGCTGGCGTGGTTTCTTTTGCCTCGTCTGCATTGGTTGCTTGTGGCGGTGACTCCAGCTCTTCTGCGGAATCAGGAATTTCCAGTGATTCCGGCCCGAGCGAAGAAGAAATTGCCCAGCGTTGCTATGAAAAGTTCGGTACGACGGAAAACGATACCTGGGCAGAAACCTTATCAGGAAACGAATTCATTAGCAAGCAGGTTTGCGAAAGCATTTCGGAATACATGAGCTACCAGCTTGCTTTCTATGCAAGGTGCACCTCTGCGGATTATAATTCTGCAAAGAACCGCTTCGATATCGAGGTCATTACAGAACAGAGGTATATGCATATCTGGGTGGAGATGGATGGTTGCAGCTATAAGCTGGGTACCGATGGTGACATGGAACCGCTTATTGCCAAGGGTCGCCAGTGGACTTTGGATGACTGCCTTTGCAAGGAAAATGCTGAAAAGACTCTCTATCGAGAAATCAAGCCCGAGGAAAAGGTGGAGTCATCTAGCTCTTCCGGGAACGTGGAATCCAGCTCTTCTAAGGATGTATCCTCCTCCAGTGTTCTGAACGGCAGTGCCGGAGTTGAAGGATCCAGTTCCTCTATCGAAAAGGTCTCCAGCAGCAGCCAGCCTGCAGTAGGCGAATTTGTGAAGATTGGTAACCAGGAATGGATGACTAGGAATCTCGATGTAGATGTGGAAGGAAGTTCCTGCTACAATGACAAGCCGGAAAATTGCGAAAAATATGGTCGCATTTATACATGGTCCATGGCCATGGACATTGACATTTCCTACGACAGAAAGAAGTACGGTGAGACTAAGGAACCTCACCAGGGAATTTGCCCCGAAGGTTCACACTTGCCAAGCCATGAGGAATGGATGCAACTGAATGAATTCATCAAGGCAAATCCGGAATACCTGACCTATTTCCAGAACCAGTACGGCGGAGCCTACGATTACAAAGGTTTCTACAGAAGTGTCGGCTCCGAGGTGACTTTTATAAGTTCTACAGAATACGATGTATCTGGATCATCATCCCTCTACGAATATGCCTGGCTTTGGTACATTCACGACAACCACATCTATTTTTATAAAGATAACGGTCATAAATACACTGGCGCCTATGTCCGTTGCGTAAAGGGCGAACTCTCTCCCAACACAGTTCCGTCCTCGTCATCTGGCAATGCCACGCCGGTTCTCGAAGTAGCCGAAGGCTGTAACGACTCTGGCTACAACAGCAACTGGGAATACTTGAATCCGGATGTGGAATACGGCTGCATCTTTGACGAACGTGATAGCCATTATTACAAGACTGTCTATGTGGGCGATCAGCTGTGGATGGCCGAAAACCTGCGCTATGAGGCTACCATCGGTAGTTCCTGGTGCTTTAACGATGAACTAGACGAATTCGGCGATTGCAACGAGTATGGTCGTTACTATGGCGGCAACGCCATTGCTACAGACGACCCCATCTGCCCTGAAGGTTACCGTGTACCTAGCCAAAGTGATGTAAACAAACTTATTGAGTACATGAAGAATCAAGAAGCCGGTGTAGAAATTTTCATGGCAAAGACGGATCTGTGGGATCTGCCCAACGAAAACGCATTTGAAGGAAACAATGCTACCGGACTTACTATGCTGCCGGGCGGCCTTCGTGGCTACGACAACGGACGTTTCTATGAGACCGGCGTTTACGCGGACTATACCCACCGATTCCACATGTGGTTAAGCGACAGGTATAACGGCCTTGTTGGCAACTATACCTTCTTGTTTAGCAACATTACCCAGTGGGGCGGCTCCTATTCCATTACTGATAAGGAACGTGGCTTCGGTATTCCCGTCCGTTGCATTAAGGAGTAGCTTTGAGTTACACCGGCGTCTTGCTTTTTTCGCCGGCGATTTCGCGAACCAGGCGAGGCACCAGATAGCCAGGAAGCTTGGTGCGAATTTCTTCGATAAGGGCCTTTGCCTTTTCGTCGCTGACTTCGTAGTGGGCAACGCCCTTGGCGTGGTCCAGCTGGTGCAGGTAGTAGGGGAGGACGCCCTGCTCAAAGAGCTTACGTGAAAGCTTGGTCAGGGTGTCCGCGTTGTCGTTTACGCCCTTCAGAAGAACGCTCTGGTTCAGCAGCGTCCAACCGCTGTATCTCAGCTGACCGAAAATTTCCATGCTACTTTCGTCCAGTTCGTCGGGATGGTCCACATGGCTTACCAGCATGCAGTCAAATCGGGCGGGGAGGTCTCGCAGGAATTCGAAGTGCTGCTGCACCAGGTCGGGGCGCATTACGGGCAGACGGCTGTGGATGCGAAGTGTGGTCACGGAACCATGGTCGCTAATGGCTTCAATGAGGCTCTGCAATTTTGCGGGCGATAAAGTCAGCGGGTCGCCTCCAGACAAAATCACTTCCCAGATATCGGTGTGTGTGTCCAGCCAGGAGCCGACCTCGGCTGCAATATTCGGAGAACTTTGGAAGGGGTAGTTCCTGCGGAAGCAGAACCTGCAGCGGACACCACAAGTGGCGGTCGTTACGATAAGGGCTCTGCGGTCGTATTTCTGGATGACGCATTCGCTCTTGCCTGCGTCCAAGTCGCCGACTGGGTCCATGACGAAGCCGGGAATGTCGGCATATTCTTCTTTCGTGGGGAGCACTTCCCGCAATAGGGCCGCCGGTTCCTTGGCGTTCTTGATCAGGTCTGCGTAATGCCTGGAACAGCAGAAAGGGAACGAGGGGGCGTGGTCCAAGTTGGCCAGATAGGGCGTATTTGCAATCAAAGTCGCAAAATCCGGGCCTAAATAGTCCAAAAAGTCAGAAATTTGTGTGAATACAAAAGCGGGGTGTTCCATTATATTACTAAATTTAGAAACATAAAACACAAAAAGAGGATAATATGGGTACTGTAAGCACCAACGAATTCCGCAAGAAGCTCAAAATCATCGTCGACGATCAGCCGTACGAAATCATTGAAAACCAGTTCGTGAAGCCGGGTAAGGGCCAGGCTTTCAACCGCGTTCGTATCAAGAACCTGGTTAACGGCCGTACTCTCGAACGTACCTGGAAGAGCGGTGACACTGTTGAAGAAGCAGATGTGACCTTCACCGAAATGACTTATCTCTACAACGATGGCGAAACCTGGTTCTTCCTGGACAACGACACTCAGGAAACCATGGAAATCCGTAAGGAAAGCATGGGCGGCTGCGAAATTTGGCTCCTCGACGGTGCTACCGTTGAAGTGACCTGGTGGAAGGACCCGAAGTCTCTGGCTACTATCCCCGTCGAAGTTATTCCGCCGACCTTCGTTGACCTCATGATCATCGACGCTCCTCCGGCTGTCCAGGGCAACACCAGCGGTAACGTTCTCCGTGAATGCACCGTTGAAACTGGCGCTAAGGTCATGATTCCGCTGTTCATCGAAAACAACACCAAGATCCGCGTGGATACCCGCGACGGTTCTTATTTGGAACGTGCCAAGTAATTCATCGGGATGGTAACCTCCGATAACTTGGCACTTCGTCAGGTAAGGAGAGCGTACTTTCAGACTGGATCTTGAGAAAAAAAGCCCATCGGCGTTTTGCCGGGGGCTTTTTCCGTTCACAGTAATTTATGTGGTGGGGCTTGAGAGGTTATTTCAATGCGGTGCGGAATGCTTTGGCTACGGCATCCGGATTGTCGGATTTCAGCCAGCTTAGGGTTTCTGTTCCGCGATAGCTCCAGGCGAAGATGTTGTCGATGGCGGCCTTGCGGCTTTCTTCGACGGCGATGGCGAGGTCGTTTTCACGGCCTGCTTCGATTTGATAGGCCTTGATCCACATCTGCACGTCTTTGCCGAATTGCTTGGCGACGTCGGTCAACTTGCGGGCGGTTTCGGCGTATTTTTCGCGGACCCATTCCTCGGTAGCTCCCTTTTCCCAGTAAGGGTCGCTGGCCACTTCGTCTACGGATTCCAGTCGGGCCACCTTGCTCCAGTCATCAAGGCCTGCAGGGAACCAGGGGGGCAGCATGCAGACGCAGTTGCGCTTGCCGCGGGCGTGAACGTCTTCTGTCATTTCCTTCAGGAAGTCAATAAGGCTGTCTTCGCGGAACTGAAGGACGTCTCGGGCTTGATCCTGCTGCATTTCATCAAAGGGGGCGGCGGGCATATCGTAGCCGAAACGTTGGCGGAACTTGGCGCAGCAGACGGGGCAGCGGCAACTCCAGTTGCTGAGACCGCCCTTTTCGAAGTAGAAGTGGGGCTCATCCCAGAAGATGGTGTCTACGGCGGTGTTGCAAACGGTTTCAATCCACTTGTGCATGTATTCCCTGAACTTGGGATTGCTGGGACAGGCTGCAACCTTGGGTTTCCCGTCTAGAGCAACCTGGCACATACTGTGGTCGCGGGCGGTCAATTCCGAATAGGCTTCTCCGCCAAACACGCGGCCGATTCCCCAGGGGTTCACGTAGACCTTCAGTCCGAGGTTGGCGGAACTGTCTACGATTTCCTTCATGGTGCCGTAATAATACTGCTGGTCTTCTTCACTCCAGGTGTGGAGTACTGCGTTGAATCCTGCGGCCTTGATGTCGGCCATGTCGGCAAGAACATGCTTAGGGGAGCGCACGCCAAAGTAGCTTACGCCTTTTACTTTTACTTCCATCATTTTCTTTAAGGTCTGACTTTTTAAGTCGGATGAAAAAATCTAATTGTTACTGGCCCATTGGGGGGATCCGTTACGGACCAGGACTAACTCCAGTGTCTTGTGCCATTCTTCTTCGCTGACCGGCTTGCGGATCCAGTAGAAACCGTTTTCTTCGCAATCCTTGTCGGGGAGGGGCATGGAGTCGGGGACCAGTTCCACAATCCAGGATTCGGGGATGCCGTCGTGAAGTTTCTTGCTGAAAATCAGGTTTTCGGCCTTGGGGCGGTCGGCATGGTCCAACACGATGAGGGCCGGGGATTCGCCAATAATCAGAGCCGATTCCAGAAGGTTCGTGGCATCTTCGATGGTATTGCAGGTGTAAAGGGTAGCATCTTCGGACAGTTCATCGTGCTCCAGCAGCCAACGGAATGTCCATTGGCTCAGCTTATCCAAGCTGCCTGGTGAAGACGGTGAAATGAAAAAAATGTGACCCATTGGCTAAAATGTAAAAAAAGATAAAGCAAATTGTTCCGAAATTGGCGATTTTCCTCCGTAAAAACTACATTGTTATTGGAATCAGGTATGAGGGCGGAGCCTGCGGCTCCCTTCAGCGGTGAGCAATGAGCCGTGAGCTAGATAATCGCGCCAAAGGCGCCTTACCTTAACTCAATACACATTGCTCGCAGCTCATCGCTCTTTAACCTTTAAGCTATTCACTCTTCATTGTTAATTGCTATGCTCGATCTTGGTGAATTTCGTTTTATTGACGCTCTTTTGAAGGATGCCGCCCCCCTGGAGGAACGTTCTCCCGGTAGCCGTACTTGGCTCGGGGTGGGGGATGATGCCGCCATTTTTGACGGATGGCTTGCTACCAAGGACCTTTCCGTTGAAAATACCCATTTCCGTCTTGATTGGTCGACGCCGGAACAGGCTGTAGAAAAGCATATCGTTTCAAATGTTTCGGATATTTCCGCCATGGGCGGGCGTCCCCGTATCGCCTTGCTGGGGCTTTGCCTGAATCGTCATTGGTCTGACGAAATCAAGACTAGAGTGCGTGTCGCCCTGGCCGAGGGTTTTGCCAAACGTGGAATAACCTTGATCGGGGGTGATACCGTTTCTGGCGAAGAGGGGGTGTTCTCCACAACTCTTCTCGGCGAATTGGCCGGAAGTAAACCTCTTCTACGCTCGGCGGTACAGCCTGGAGATAACTTGTATGTAAACGGAACTCTGGGCAAATCTGCTGCGGGGCTCTGGCTTTTGATGAATCATCCGGAAGACCGCGAAAAATTCCGATCCCTGGTGGAGTATCATCTGGCTCCCCGTATTTGCGAGAGGGCGGGGGCTGAGTTGGTAGGTCTACTGAACGGTGCGTCTTGTGCCTGTATGGATATTAGCGATGGGCTTTCTTCGGAATTGAATCACCTGGCATTGGCTTCCAGGGTGTCTATTGAAATTGACGAACTTTCCCTGCCAATTGATCCTGAAGTGGTGAAAATGGCTGATTGTTATGGTGTGAACCCTCTGGATTTAGTCCTGAATGGAGGGGAAGAATACCAGTTGTTGTTTGCCAATTCCAGCCCAATAAGTATATTTAATGGATATAATGATGGATTAGGCAAGGTCTACAGGATTGGTGTTGCCCGTGAATGGTCCGGGAATGACAATGTCTGCATGCTTTGCAAGAATGGAGCTAAAATGCCTGTTAAACCGCAGGCTTGGTCGCATTTATGATAAATGGTACTAAAATGAATGTGGGTCAGCTGTTGCTGCGTCAAGGTGTGCTTGACGAAGATCAGTTGGCCCATGCCATGGCGGAACACAAACGCACTGGCCTTATGCTCAGTAAGATTCTTGTTCGACTGGGCATGGTTAGCGAAGATACGCTAACGAGCATTTTGGGTGTGCAGATGCAGTCTTCCACCAAGATGCGTATTGGTGAAATGCTGATCGCTCAAGGTTATATCACCGATGAACAGTTGAACAAGGCTCTAGAAACTCAGAAGACCACAGGTAAGCGTCTAGGTCGTACCTTGGTGGATCTGGGCTTTATGCCCGAAGAACGTCTTATTGAAATTCTTTCTAGGCAGTTCGAAGTTCCTTACGTAAAGCTGGATACGTTTAGCATTGACTCCGAGGCCTACACTTACCTGCCTGAAGATATGTGTAAGCAGTACAAGGTATGTCCTTTGTACATGCAGAAGGGTGAAGACGGAATGGGTCAGGCCCATAGCATCCTGACACTTGCTATGACGGACCCCACCAACATGCGTACCATCAGCATCATCAAGTTCAAGGTGAAGATGGACGTGGACGTGGTGATGGCTTCCGATGCCGATGTGCAGAAGGCCATCGAACGAGTCTATGCTGGCCATGGTGGCGGCACCGAAGAATCTTTGGCAGACCTTATCGGTGATTCCAAGGATGGTGAAGAACTTGAGACCGTGGAACGCGGTCAGGGCAACCAGGAAGAAGAACTGAGTGACGAAGAAGGTCGCCAGGTCGTTAAGATCGTGACCACCTTGATTCACGAAGCTATTGCCCGTAAGGCTTCCGATATTCACCTGGAACCTCAGGAAACCTTCCTGAAGCTCCGCTATCGTATTGACGGTGACCTGCAGGTCATGTCTCCTATTCCGGCTCGTCTGATGCCGCAGATTTTGTCCCGTATCAAGCTGCTTTCCAAGATGGATATTGCTGAAAAGCGTAGACCCTTGGATGGTCGTTTTACGGTGCGATACAAGGGTTCTGAAGTTGACCTTCGTGTGTCTTCATTCCCCATCTCTCTCCGTAAGCGCGGTGTCTGCGAAAAGATCGTTATGCGTATCTTGAACCCCAACTCCGGTCAGTTCCCGCTGAAGGATATGGGCTTCGATCCTCGCGTGCTCAAGCAGTTTATCGACGCTATTAACGCTCCTAACGGCATTGTGCTTGTTACTGGTCCTACGGGTTCCGGTAAGTCTACTACGCTTTACGCATCTATTGGTGAAATTCTTGATAGTACTATTAACATTTCTACCATGGAAGACCCTGTGGAATTGAATATCGACGGCGTCAACCAGGGGCAGATCAACAATGCGGCCGGGTTTACGTTTGCCGCGGGCATTCGTGCCTTGCTCCGTCAGGACCCTGACGTGATCATGATCGGTGAAATGCGTGACCAGGAAACTTCTTCAATGGCTATCGAAGCCGCATTGACGGGTCACTTGGTCTTTAGTACGTTGCATACAAACGATGCTGCTGGTGCATTCCCCCGTTTGCTGGAAATGGGACTGGAACCCTTCCTTGTGTCTACCGCTATCAAGGGCGTGTTGGCTCAGCGACTTGTGCGTCGTATCTGTAAGTTCTGTAAGGAACCATATGAAATTTCCGAATCCCTCCGCGAAGAATTGCACTTGTCTCCGGATATGCAGTTCTATCATGGTAAGGGTTGCGATAAGTGCGACGGTTCTGGTTACAAGGGTCGTGCGGGTATCTATGAATTCCTGGTGCCTAACGAATCTGTTCGTAACTTGATCATCAAACGTTCTTCCGGTGACGTGATTAAGCGCGCCGCTATGCAGGAATGCGGAATGATTACGCTTCGTATGGATGGTATTTCCAAGGCTCTGCAGGGTATTACAACTCTGGAACAGGCTCTGGGTGCATCTACTGCCGACGATTAATAGTTCCGTAGATGTATTGCAAAACTTAGATGTCGGGACCCATGGGTCTCGACATTTTTGCTATCTTGCGAGTCCTAAAAAGTCAGGAGAGGTAAATGGCAAATATTGTGGACAATGGTGTGTTGGACCGGGAACTGAATCCGGAACAGGCTGCTGCAGCCAAGAAAATCCAGGGACCCATGCTGATTCTCGCTGGTGCTGGTTCGGGAAAGACCCGTTGCATTACCTATAAGATAGCCCATCTCGTTTCTGCCCACAATGTGGAGTCCGATCGTATTTTGGCGGTGACCTTTACCAATAAGGCCGCTCGCGAAATGAAGGAACGTATTCACAAGCTTCTGGATTGCAGGATGAGCTTCAGCTGGATGGGAACTTTCCATTCTGTTTGTCTTCGTCTGCTGAAACTTTGCCTGTCCAAGGAATCCGTAGTGGCCGCTATGGCCGGCTCGGGGGGTAGGTGGTACGACGGTAACTTCTCCATTTATGACGATGATGATCAAAAGCGTATCCTTAAAGAAATTCTTAAGGCTGACGGTGATGAAAATGTGGAAGCCGCTGATGTAAAAAAGGCTCACGCCGCCATTTCCAAGTTCAAGAATTCTATGATGGTGGTAGGGAACAGTACCTTGTTGCAGACTCCGGAAGTGGCTCGCAACAATGCTCAGTACCCTGACGAAGAAAAGTACGCCCGCTATTATACGGAATACCAGAAGAAACTTCTGGAATCCAATGCCATGGACTTTGACGACTTGCTGTTCAATACGGTGCTCATGCTGCAGAAGTTGCCCAATTTGGCGAATCAGCTGGCTACCCGTTTTCAGTATGTGGTTGTGGATGAATATCAGGATACCAACGATGTGCAGTATGAACTGCTGAAGTTGCTGATGAATGAACAGCACAATGTGACTGTGGTGGGCGACGACGACCAGAGTATTTATGGCTGGCGTGGTGCCAACATCAAGATCATCCGTAATTTCCATCGCGACTTTGCTCCGGTGACAATCGTCAAACTGGAACAGAACTACCGATCCACATCGAATATTGTCAGAGGCGCAGGGTCTGTGATCGCTCACAATATCCGTCCGCAGGAAATGCAGAAGAACGTGTTTTCCAAGCAGGAGGCGGGTGAACTGATTCATGTTCGCCACTTTATGGACGATCGCTCCGAAGCTTCTGCCATTGCCGATACTATTGCCAAGGCCGGTCCTGAATCGTATGCCAAGACTGCGGTCTTCTATCGAACAAATTCCCAGTCCCGTTCTCTTGAAAAGGCTTTGAACGATCGACGCATTCCTTCTGTGATTTTTGGTGGAACGCGATTCTGGGACCGCAAGGAAATCAAGGACATTATTGCCTATCTGCGCGTATTGGCCAACGAACGTGATGACGCCGCCTACCTCCGTGTTATCAATACGCCTCCTCGTTCCATCGGTAAGACGACTGTGGAAACGGTCCTGGAAAAGGAACGTAATGGGGAAGGTTCCTTCTGGGAAAATCTGCTGGCCGAAGCCAATGGCCTTGGACGTACGGCTCCCAAACTTAAGGGATTTACAGACTTGGTTCTCGGTTGGAAGGCTTTGGTGGCCGCAGGCGAGACTCCGCTGCCCATCCTTGCCGAAAAGATTATCAATGACGTTGGCTATAAGGAATTCCTCCGTAAGGAAGATGAGATTACTGCTGACGAAAGAATCGCTAACTTGGATGAAATGGTTAACGCCATCCGTGAATTCGATGAAGAACATCCCGGTGCTACTTTGGATGCGTTCCTCCAGGATATTTCCCTTTTGACAGATGGCGACAAGAAGGTGGATTCTTCTAAGGGACAAGTTACCCTTATGACGATTCATATGGCCAAGGGCCTGGAATTCAATACGGTTCATATTGCGGGTTGCGATGAAGAAATTTTCCCGTTGATCCGAATGTCTTCCATGATGTCTGGATCCGAGATGAATGAACAGATGGAAGAGGAACGTCGACTGTTCTATGTGGGATGTACCCGAGCCGAAAAGAAGCTGTTCCTGTATCATGCGGAACGCAGGTTCTTCCAGGGGAATATCCGTCCCTTCGCCCCGTCCCGCTTCCTCAAGGAATTGGATCCGTCTGTTGTAGATTTTGTACCGTGTGAAGATTTCGGATTTGGTGGCGGTTTCAATAGCTTCAATCAGGATTACTCTCAGGGTGGTGGCTTCAGGGCTCCTCGCATGGGAAATCCTCCTCCGCCCATTCCTCGTCGTCCGGGAGCCTCTGGTAGCTTTGGCAGTCGTCCCAGTTCCGGTAGCTTTGGTGGCCGCAGTTCCGCACCTTCTAATTTCGGTTCACGCGGCTTTAGCGGTGGATTCAGTCGCCCTGGCGCTGTTCCTGATTCCATTCGCAAGAACGATAAGCGCATTGTCTACCGCAATCCGGTTTCTGTTCCCAAGCCTGCTCCTGCGGCACCCGCAGGCCCCCGTGTGGTGTACGACGAATTCAGCGAGAATCCGTTCCACCAGGGAGCAAAGGTTCGCCACATCAAATATGGTATCGGCGTGGTTCAGAAATCCTACGGAACTGGAGACAACGCCCGAGTGGACGTCCGCTTTGGAGACGGTGTCACGAGAACCATTATCCTGAAGTACGCATCGTTGGAAGTGGTCTAGAGGGTGAACGATTAACAGTTAATAGTTAATAGTGAAGAGTGGATGGTGGGCTGTGAGGGTGTGTCATCCCGAGCGAAGTCGAGGGATCCAGGGACCTAGATACGAATTATGAGTTAAAGTAAGGCGCCTTTGGCGCGATTATCTAGCTCACGGCTCACAGCTCACGGCTCACAGCTCACGGCTCACAGCTCATAGCTCACTGCTGAAAGGAGCCGCAGGCTCCGCCCTTCTCACTCTTTTTACCGTCTACTACCGCCTTCCAACCGTCTACTTCCTACTACCTACTATCTACTTTTTTCTACATTGTTCCTGTATTTGATAAAAAAGAGGCTTTTATGCTTGAACGTGAAGAAGTATTGAAATTGGCTAAGCTTTCTCGCCTGAGTGTTTCCGAAGAGGAAATTCCGGCTCTGAAGGGTCATCTTGACAAGATGCTGAACCAGATGGAAGCTTTGAAGGCATTGAACCTTGCCGATGTCGAACCTATGACTGGTGTCGAAAATGGTGCTACCATTCTTCGCGAAGATGTTCCCATGCAGGGTTTCACCCTGGAACAGGCTTTTGCAAACGCTCCGGCCGTAGAAAACGACCACTTTGCTATTCCCAAGGTCATTGGCGGTTAATCTCTTCGATTTTTAGTCTATGACCGTGCATTGCATAGTTCCTGCCCGCATGGGGTCGTCTCGTTATCCCGGGAAACCCCTAGTCAAGATAGCTGGCAAGGAAATGATTGTACGCACCTTGGAACGGGCCCGTGATGCGGGCTGTTTTGGGACGGTGGTCTGTGCTACTGATTCTGAAGTCATTGCCGATGTAGTGACCAGGGCTGGTTTTGAATGTGTCATGACCGGTCCTGCCCAGACGGGGTCTGATCGTGTGGCTGAGGCCGCTTGCAAGCTGGGACTTGACCTTGTGGTAAACTTGCAAGGGGATGAACCGCTTGTGGAGCCTGCTTTGCTGGCTCAGGTGGCTAGGGAACTGGAATGTCATCCTGATTGCTGGGTGACGGTTGCCTGCCCCCTTAATCCTGCCGAACATCACTTGAACACCGTGGTGAAAGTCCTGGTGAAAGATGGTGTGGCTCTTGATTTTACCCGTGATGTAGACGAGCGATGTCTCGCCACAGCAGATCAGTTATCTGCGGAGTGGTTCCAACATCAGGGTGTATATGCTTATTCTCGGGCTTCCCGCGATGAATTCGCAGCTCTTCCTCAATCCAGCGTTGAATTGGAACGCTCTTTGGAACAGATGCGTATTATTAATTGCAGGACCATACGCATGGTTAAAAGTCCTTATATCTCCATTTCTGTAGATGTACCATCGGACGTGGCTGCCGTAGAGGCTCGTCTAGTCCCTTGATTTTTTAGATTCAGACCCTCGCCTTACGAGAGTTCTTATGAACGGACCAGAAAAAAAGATGGTTTTTCTGTCTTTTGTCCTTTTTGTCATGGGAATCGTTTACCGATTCTTGCCTTGGGGACTTCCTTCGATCGATACGTTCCAGGTCGGAGATCCTGTTGTCATCGCGAATGTTGAAGATTCAACTCATAGGGAATTACGCGGAGACCCGGTTGAAAAAACGGTTTTTGTTGCAGACAAAATAAAAGACAATTCTCAAAAAATGTCCAAAAAGAAGCCGCCAAAAGTTCAATTTCCCATACCGATCAATTCGGCGGATTTAGATATGCTTTGTGCCTTGAAGGGGGTTGGTCCGAAGCTTGCCGAAAAGATTATTGCCCAAAGAGAGTCCTCTGGCCCCTTTAAAAGTGAAAAAGACCTGAAAAAAGTGCCTGGAATTGGCAAGAAAAAGTTGGAGACCATACTGCAAGGGGTAATTTTTGATTAATTTTTTACATGGAAAACTTTTTGTAAGTCATTGATAGTATGAGTGATAAGAAATTATACATGGGTATCGAGGTGGCTGACGCCTCCCTGAAAGTTGCCGTTTTTGATGTGGATGAACGCCGCGTTCTGAAGACAGCTATTCTCGAGACTGAAACCAGCCCTCTGGATGACGTTTTTGCTTTTGAATCCGTCCTCGAAGGTTGGATGGAATTTGCGAAGATTGAATCCGTAGATGCAGTTTCGGTTACCGTTCCTGCATTCAGGTCTATTGTCCGTCAGGTGTTTGTTCCGGCTGAGGCTGCCAAGACTCTGGACGAATACCTGAAGTGGTACGTTTCCCTGATTACGAATGCTGATCCTGGTGCCTATATCATCGATTACCAGGTCTTGAGCGGAAGCGAATCGCTGGGCTTTACCGTCATGCTGATTGCGGTCCGCCACCAGTGGGTGGACAACATGCGCAAGGGCTTCCGTAACAAGTCCCTCGCACCGAAGTCCCTGGACGTGGATGTTCTTTCTGTAATGAACCTGATGGCCTTTGCAGAAAACATGACTGAACTGGAATGCGTTATTAAGGCTGACTACGCCGGTGTGACGCTGATTTGGCTCACCAAGGATAATCTGCAGGCCCTGCGTTGTGTCTCTACTCTTCCCCTGGTAAACAAGACTAAGGAAGAAGCTTACAAGATCCTTGTCGAGGGCATTGTCGAACAGATTAAGGTTGCCCAGGAAGAAAATTCTGCCATTGTCACCAAGAATGTCAATCTTTGCGGTGAAATGGCTCTGGACCCCGAATTCATGGTATGCCTCAGAAAGGCTCTTCCGGATTGTCTGCTCACATCCATGGATTCTTTCTCCAACATTAGACTTCCGGTGGAAGCTGAAGATTCCGCTGCCGTATTGAGTTGCGCCGGTGCCATTGGTGCTGCCCTTTACGCATTGGAGGGTGTATGATTCATTTGAACTTGATTGATGCCGCTGAACGACTGACTGTGGTCGAGTCCGTTTCTCCGGTTCACGTTACCAGTATCGACGAACTGAAGAAGAAGAGCCGCAAGAAGGCTCTTACGGTTGCCGTTGCCGCTCTGTTTGCCATTGTTGCTTTCAGTGCCTTCCTCAGCATTTGTGGCGTTCCCGCTCCTCTGCAGGGTATTTTCCCCGAGGCTTACTTGTCTCTGATTGGTGCCGAAGATGCAAGCCGCACCGCACTTGTCATGGGCAACGGACAGCGGACTTCCGCAGGTGGTTCGTTGGAAGCTCAGGCTGCTGCACAGGCTGCCGCCCTGCGTTACCGCGACAATATGACCGCCAAGCAGGTCGTGGGTGAAATCAATCCTCAGGCTCTGTTTAACAACAAACGCACGGATTACAATTCCTACCTGCCTCTCGAAAAGGTTTCCTTCCAGAAGTCTTCTCTGGGTCAGTTCGTTGCTTTCATGAATTCGGCAACTCCCGAAGACGTGGGCTTCTCTGACTGTATCTACCAGGCTCCCAACTACTTCTATGTTCGTGGTGTGGCTGCTAAGCCTGCTTCTCAGCGCAGCTTCCTGGATCGCATCAAGACGGTTAGCTCCAACTTTAGGACTCCGCCTCTGCCGGAAAACGCTCCTGCAACCGACATTACCGCCTTCGGTCAGTACAACGTAGAGAATGTTAACCTGAATTCTGTCAACAAGTTTGTTTCCGCTGCTGAAGTTGCCAACGAAGTCAAGGCTATAAAGACCTTGGGCTCTACCAACAAGGTATCGTTCAATGGATTCGAAAAGCCTGTTGTTGAAGATTTCGGTGTCTACAAGCGTTTTACCTATCAGGTAACTACTTCTGCTGACTTTAGCGATCTGCAGGCATTTGTCGCTGCCTTTAGCGCATCTCCCATCCGCATGGGCGTTCCGTCTGTAGAAATGAAGTTTGCAAGAAAGGACTTGCTGACTGCCATTCGTTTCGAAATGTTCGTGATTCCGTAATTGGGTTGAACTCATGCCCATTCGCATCACAGGTGGAAATCTGAGGGGACGCAATGTTCCCTCTCCGGACACATCAAAAACTAGACCTACAGCCTCCCGCACGAGGGAGGCCCTCTTTAATATTCTTCAGGGCGTAGAAAATTTCCGTATGCTGGATCTGTTTGCGGGAACCGGTATCATGGGAATCGAAGCCTTGAGTCGTGGCGCCGCCAGCGTGATTGCTGTAGAAATGGCTCATGTGCAAGCCCGCCTGGTGCAACAGGCTTACAAGGCCTTGAATCTTGAATCGAAGTTGACTTTGCTGGAAAGCAATGCCCTGACTTTGTCCAAGGAAACCTTTTGCAAGGAAGAAGGCTTTGACCTGATTTACGCCGATCCTCCTTTCAAGAATATGGATTACCCGGATTTGCGCCCTTTCGTTGATTGGCTGAATCCTGGTGGCGTGGCGGTGTTCGAGGCTCCCACCAAGAATTTACCGGCCTGGGTCAAGGAATCCGAAGAAGCGGGTGAGGCCTCTGTCCGAAAGTATGGCGAATCCTCCCTGGTCATTTTCCGCAAGGATCTTTAATTGGGGTAGAAATGTCCGAGAAGAATGTTGCTACATCTAGAGTGGCGGTCTTTGCGGGATCCTTTGATCCCTTTACTTTAGGTCATTTGGATATCGCAGAAAGGGCCTGCAAACTTTTTGATGAATTGTGGATACTGCTGGCGGTAAATACCTCCAAGAAGTATATGCTGGCTGGAGACTGCCGTGAATCTCTGGTACGGGAAGCTGTTGCCCATTTGCCCAACGTAAAGGTGGCTTCCTACGAAGGTCTTACTGTAGACTTCATGAAGTCTGTCGGGGCCCAGTTCCTGGTTCGCGGAATCCGTAACGGTATGGACCTGGATTTCGAGCAGAGCGTCTCCTGGAACAACAAGGTGCTTTACCCGGATTGCGAAACCGTGCTGCTTTCCAGCAAGCAGGAACATCTGGCTATTAGCAGTACCGTGGTCCGTGAAATCGTAAAATGTGGAATCGCTGATACCGCTGAAGGTGTCGAGACTTTAAAGAAGTTCCTGCCCGAAAATGTAATTCGGTTTATCACAAAGTCAGCTGTGTGAATTTGCTATTTTTCGTAGTGAAAATTCTTTCGACAATTTATTGAATAGGTAATGTGAAATGCGACCGTTTAGTTTTTTGCCTAAGGTTTTGCGAGTTCTGCTCCTGATCAACGCTGGTGTTTTTGCCGCAGCCTTTGTTCTGGGTGGTGTGCTAGGCTTGCAATTGAACATTCCCGGTGTTGGACCGGGCAATCTTCGCGACTATATCACTTATTTTGGCGCCTATTTCCCCACGGTTCCGTACGAAGCCTGGCGCTATGTGACTTACATGTTCGTCCATGTGGATTTCTGGCATTTCCTGTTTAACATGCTGATGCTCTGGATGTTCGGTTCCGACGTGGTGGACATGATGGGTTCGAAACATTTTACGGGCATGTATATGTTCTGCGGAATTTTTGCTGCAGTGTTCAGCCTGGTTATGTGTGTACTGGGCCTGACCAATAATCCCATTATCGGAGCCTCTGGCGCCTTGATGGGGCTGTTCGTGGCCTACTATAAGTTCTTCCCCAACCGTGTGATTCTCATGTTCATGTTCTTCCCCATGCGAATCAAGTACGCCATGTGGTTTATGGTGGGTATCGACGTGTTCATGGCTCCCTCCGGAGATGGCGTGGCTCACCTGGCTCATTTGGGCGGTGTCGTTGGTGGCTTTATCTATATGCATTTTTACGAACGTGGCTTTGGCAAGATTGGTAATCTTGCCGACAAGTTTGAACGCGCCGCCCGCAAGGCCCGCGGCCCTAAGTTCAAGATGAATGACGGTGGCCGTGCGGAATCCAGTCGCAGTTCCCGCAAGTCGGACGAACCCTTGGAAGGTGAAGTTTTCTATGTAGACGAAAACAAGCGCATGGACGAAATCCTGAAGAAGGTGAACGAAAGCGGAATCAATTCGCTGACTGACTCTGAACGTAAATTCCTTCTGGATGCAAGCGAAAAGCTTCGCCGCCGTCGGTAGTTTTAAAAATGCGGGTCTCTGTACCCGCCTTGTTTTTTAAAGGTTGAACGAACTCATATGACAAAAAAAATTCTTGGTATTGGAGCTGCCCTGGTTGATGTCTTGGCCAATGTCAGCGAAGAATGGATGGCTGCACAGGGTGTTCAGAAGGGTGGCATGAATCATGTGGATTGGTCCCAGATGGAAAAGTTCCTGGGCGAGTTGAATAATCCCATTCGCGTTCCTGGCGGTTCTACCTGCAATACCATGGTGGGTATTTCGAAGCTGGGTGGCGATTCCGCCTTTATTAGCCGCGTGGGTGATGACGAACTGGGTCGACTGTTCCAGAATCATCTGAAGTCTCACAATGTGGAAAATCGTATGGGTCTTTCTGACGTGGCTACGGGTTGCGTCTTTAGCGCGGTGACTCCCGATGCCCAGCGTTCTATGTGGACTTTTTTGGGTGCGTCTAACGATATGAAGTCTGAGGATTTCTGCCCGGAACTGTTTGATGGCGTCTCCCTGATTCTTGCGGAAGGTTATAGCGCCTTCGATACCGAAAATTTCAGGAAGTGCTTTACCTTGGCCCGTTCCCTTGGTGTTGAAACCGCTCTGGATTTCAGTTCCTTTGGGGTGGTGGATGCCTGCCGCGGCTTGTTCGATGAACTCTTCGAAAAGAAGATGATCGATATCGTGATTGCCAACGAAGACGAAGCCTTCGCCTATGCCGGTGTCAAGGAAGAGGCCGCTCTTGAAGTTCTTGCCAAGAAGGCCAAGGTGGCTGTGGTTAAGATCGGCAAGCGTGGCGCCTTGATTGCCAAGGACGGCGTGGTGACTCGTGTGGAGGCTGGTGCTGCCAAGGCCATTGATACCACCGGGGCAGGCGACCTGTGGGCTGCCGGTTTCCTTTATGGCTATATGAATGGCTGGGATATGGATCGTGCCGGTAAGTTGGGTAGTGTTGTTTCTAACGAAGTGGTGCAGGTCATGGGTGCCATGATTCCTGAAGAGGGGTGGAAACGCATTAAGTCAACGGAATTGTAGTCTTTTTTACGAAAATTCGGCTGATTTAATCACTCTTTGTAAAAGACAGTTTACGGACTGTCTTTTTTTGATATATCTTTAGTGGTAGTAAAATTGTGTTTTGGAGGCTAAAATGAATCTGGCCAAAAAAGTTTTGTTTGTTGGAATGCTGCTGGGTGTGTCTGCCTGGGCTGAAGAATCCATTTATGTTCGCAATGTGTGCGATACTTTGCTTCATAGTTCGTTTCCCAAGGTGACTTTGAAGATGGCCTATATGGATGAGACCTTGTGGAAAGGTAGCAAGGATTTGAAAACGGCTACTTCTGTCACGCAAACTCGTCATGAAGATATTTGGACTTTAAAGCCTTCTCGAAATACCAAGTACAATTTCCCGTATACGGTAACCGCTGCCTGTAGTGAAACTTATTCCAACGACTATAAGTATTACTCTTGGTTGAGTTCGAGTTCCTCTGGAAGGTGGGAGCAAGGTTCGAGTGACTATGCTACGGTTATTTTGGATATCCATGGCAATAAGATGAATGGTTATGATTCTACCAATACCAATAATCTTCGGGTGTTTGTGGAGGACGACTTTCCTGAAGATGGATCTTATCGTTCTGGAGAAATTCTTGCGTCTAAAACCTATGAATTCCAGTTTGACTGGTGGTATGCTTCTGTAGCCTATTACCATGTCACTAGAAGGGATACTGTTGTTAAGGGTGGTGAGACCAAGGTGACTACCGCAGGTAAGTATTACTTTGGTGAAAGTGTTGGCATGGATTCTGTAACGGTTGTTGATCAGGCTAAAAAGGCTGTTGCAATTCCGGATTCAATTAAGGACGTGACATTGCAAGTAGTTCATGGCATATTCATGGACGAACGGAAGATCGGGTTGAGTAGTTCTACCGAAAATGAAGTTTCATCTTCTTCCCAGTCTGCGGAGCCTGCTTCCTCTGAAAATGCGGTGGCTGGGTCATCCCAGTCAGCAGAGCCTGCTTCCTCTGAAAATGAAGTTTCATCTTCTTCCCAGTCCGCGGAGCCTGCTTCCTCTGAAAATGAAGTTTCATCTTCTTCCCAGTCAGTGGAGCCTGCATCTTCTGATGACGAATATGGTCTTACATCTATTGCAAACTTGAAGTCTGTTCCAAAATTCTCGGGAAGCCGTTTGCAGGTGCGCCGTCTAGATGGTTCCTTGGTTGCTCCTGGTGACGCCATGGTGCCTGGTGTTTACTATGTAAAGGGTGCCAATGGTATTTGGAAAAAGCAGATGGTTCTTCCGCGATAGTTCCAAAACTCAAATTCTTCAGTTTGCTATATTGTAAAACATGAAGAATTTGATTGCCTCTATTTTTGCAGTCGTCGTTCTTTCGGCGACTTTTCTTTTTGCCCAGGATTCCGCTGTGGTTGCACCTGTCGCCACTCCGGCTGAGCCTGCTGTTGTTGAACAGGCTGCTCCTGCAGAAGTTTCTGCCGAAGATGAACTGAAGCGTGAAATCGCTGTCCGTGATTCCGTGATGGCTGTTCGCGATAGTTCCTATTCTGTAGAAAGGGATTCCTTGAAGAAGGCTCTGGAAGTGGAACAGGCCAAGAGCGCCAACTGGGAAAAGAGCTACAATACTGCCAAGCAGAACAACGAAGTTTGCGCCCAGGCCTTGAGCGTTTCTATCGGCGTTAATGAAAAGAAGAAGGAAAAGGAAAATATGGACCGTCAGCAGGCCGCCATGATGACTTCTACTTCTTTTATGGGCGGTCTCGGTCTCGGTATGTTGCTGTTCTGGTTGATTTTCGACTAGAAATTTAAAGGGTGTCTGGAATGGTTCGTCTAAATTTTATCTTGATACCGCTGTTGCTTGCTGCGGGGATTAGCTGCGCCAAGAAGGGTGGCGATTCCCAGGAGACGTCAGTTCTTAGACCTCTTTCCCGAATTGAGCTGAAATCTGCCGAGATTTCTGCCTACATGCCTCAAAACAGGTTGCTGTTCTCTGTGGGCGATTCCAACAATATGGATGTCGTGGACTTGGCTGATCCGACGAAGCCTGTGGTTCAAAAAACATTCTCGCTTGATGGGGAAGCGACAAGTGTTTCTATTCATGGAAACTTGATTGCCTCTAGTTTGCTTGCGGACCCGGCTTGGGAAGATGGTTTTGTTGAGCTGATGCAGTACGTGGGGGAGCAACCTGAGGATTCGTCTGTGGTGGGGGGCGTCAAGAAAATCGGGACGTACAAGGTATGTAGTCATCCGGATATGATTACGTTTACCCCTGATGGAAAGGCGTTGCTAGTGGCTTGCGAAGGCGAACCTAGCGAAGATGGTAAAATCAATCCTCCTGGCGGTGTTGCCATTGTAAGTCTTGATGATGCCACCTTTATGGATATTTCTCCTGTGGTGACCGTGGTTCCTTTTGACGATGTGGATGTGGAACCGGAATACATTACAGTTTCTAAGGATTCTAAATGGGCTTGGGTCAGCTTGCAGGAAAACAACGCCATTGCCCGCATCGACGTGGTCGGCAAGAAATTGGATGGCGTGTTTGATTTAGGCTATGTGGATCATTCCAAGGCCGGGTTTGGACTGGATGCCATTAAGGATGGCAAGATCCGTATTGAAAATGCGTTCATTAGGGGACTCCGTCAACCTGATGGAATTAAGGCCTTCGAAACGGAAAGTTCAACTTTTGTCGTGACAGCAAATGAAGGTGCCGATGTCAAGAATTTTGACGAATCAAAAATTTGCGGCAATGAAGAAATGTGCAAGGTGAAATTTGGCTCCCGTTCCATTAGCGTGTTTGATGGTTTTTCGGGTAAGTTGATTTGGGATTCCGGAGATGCCCTGGAAAGGGAATTTGCCAGAAAGTATCCCAAATATTTTAACTGGAATTCCAAGAAGGGAAAACGTAAGGCTGATGCCCGCAGCGATGATAAGGGCTGCGAACCGGAAAATATTGTAATCGGTACTGTAAATGGCCGCCGTCTAGCCTTCGTTGGATTGGAACGGATGAGTGGTGTTGCTGTTTTTGACTTGACCAGCATTGGCACGGAGCATGTTGCTCCGAAGCTTGTTGAATATACCATGGATCCTGAAGATCGCGGTCCTGAAGGTATGTTGTTTATTGATGAGAAGAACAGCCCCCTTGTGGGAACTCCCATTCTGATTGTCAATTACGAATACAGCAAGTCGCTGGTGATTTATACTATCAAGTAGTTCGGGGTCCGTGGCCTAGAGAACGGATTCCGGCCAGGGATGCTTGGGGTATCTGCCGCGAAGTTCCTTGCGGACTTCGGCGTAGGTGTTCTGCCAGAATCCTGTTAAGTCCCAAGTTTTCTGAATGGTTCTGAAGTTTGGGGCAAGAATATCGTAGCGGACCTTCAACTTTCCGTCGGCAATTTTATGTTCGCCTCGCAACTGCATCAAGTCTTCGATGCGGGCGGAAACTTCTACGAGAACGCCTTCAGCACTTTGGGTAACGAGATTGCTGCCGGGGGTTCCCGGTTCCGGTGCTTCAACTTCCTGATAACTGTAGCGAGCTTTCTTGCCGTTGGGGAGAATGTAATGGTCGGGGAAGGTCTTGTGAAGCCATTGCAACATGGATCGTCCGAAGTAGTCTTCAAGAATGGCGCGGTAGCGGTCTTCGTTCAGGTCGCGTAGCAGGAAGATGCCGTTGGCGAATTCATCAAAGATCAGTTCCATATCTTCTTCATTGAATTCAGGAAGGCTGAATTCTGGATACAGTTGTGCGGCCAGTCGCATCTTGATTAGAAGAGTCTGCAGATTTTCTGTAAGGTAACGCCCGGTCCAGTTTTCCTTTTCCAGCTTTTCTTTCCAGGCGCTGACGGTCAGTTCCTTTAGCTGATCAAGAACGGCGGGGGAGGCTTCCTGAGGGAGAATTTCCCGTTCGACTGTGCCGCGGATTTCCTTTCCGATAAAACGTTCCTGGCCACTACGCCAAATGAGTTCGTAGCGGGCTTCTTCGTCCTCGTTTTCTAGAAGACTTCTAGGAACGGGAACGTAAAGGTTTAGACGGAGTTCCGTCTTGGTGCCTGCAGCGGCGCCAGAGCTGGTGCGGAGCATGGTCATGGCCAGCAATGCAAAGGGCGGTTCCGGATGTTGCAGGCGGATGACATTCTGGTTGGGAAGCTTATAGGATCCGTTACTGGACGTGGGGGAGGCAAGCCTATCGGAGTAGGCCTTCATTAGCATCTGGATGGTTTCGGTTTCGTTGTCTGCGCTTTTCTTGAAGTTCTCCTTTTTGCAATAGTCTTGCAACTGTCGCAGCGTTAGTGAAACTTCGCGGGGAATGTTGTTGCCGTGTCCAGAAGAATCGCCTGCCAACATCAGTAGGTTGGTGGGCTGCTTGTTCTTTTGCAACGTTTCTGTGCCGCCGTGAATCCATGCCATTGCAGACAAAGTTAAATTACTGATTCCTGCAGGCTTGGACTTGATTAAAACGTAAGCCAGCTGAACATCGGAAAGGGGGGACTGAACGGCCTGCAGACCCAATTCCGTAATTCCATTTTCGTCGACCATGTCCAATTCTTGCAGAAGTTCCTTCGCGACGATTTCTCGTTTTTCGGGAATAGCCGTCGGCAGAACCAATCCATTCTCGCCTCTAGTTCCTTCTCTCTCGTCTAAGAAACGTTCCAGTGCGGACTTCTGTAACAAGAATTCGGAAGGTTCAATTTGGGTAACTTCGGGAATGATTCCGCGGGGCATTCTGTTTTCTGATTCTTCGCTCCACAGTCGGATGCAGGCTCCGTTCTGTGTACGGCCTGAACGTCCGGAACGCTGGATGGCATTCTGCATCGAGATGGAGGCGGTGCGTAGTACGTTTACTTTCTGGCTGTCGTCGTATTCGGAAATTCGTTCCACGCCGCTATCTACCACGCCGCTAACGTTGGGAACGGTGATGGAGGTTTCGGCAATATTGGTGGTAAAGATGACGCGGGGGCGTTCCGTTTCTTCGAAGATTCTGTCTTGAACATCACGTTCCTGACCGCCATACAGATCTAGAAATTCTGCAGCATTGCCCATGGATTCTTCGGCTGCAGTGTGGCATTTAGAAATTTCGGCTTTACCGGGGAGGAATACCAGTGTGGTTTTCCAGACGTTGCTGCGGTACAGGGACTTGAGGGCCTTGACCACTTCACTTTCGAGGGAGGAACCTGCTAATGGGGTTTGATGTAAAATCTGGACCGGATAAAGAGGGTGTCCCAATTCCAGACATTTTACGCCTAGGGCATTTTCCATTTCTTCGCGATTCAGCTTTGCTGACATGACCGCAATTCGCGGAACTTTATCACTGTTTTTTTCGCGTCTTTCGTCTTTCGTCTGTAGTCTAAGCAGGTAGCTGAACAGCAAATCCATGTCCGACTTGCGCTCGTGGTATTCATCGAAAATAACCCATTCGGCGTCCATTTTCCCGTGGAGAAGTTCCTGCAGAAAGTTTCCGTAGGTCTGGAACAGAATGCGGGTTTCTGCGCTTTTGCAGGTGTCCTGTCTGAATTGATAGCCTACGGTCTTGCCACAAGGTTCGCCGTGTAATTTTGCGGAATACTGGGCCAGGGAAAGAGCAGCGATGCGTCGGGGCTGCAGTACTACCACACGACCTGTACAATGCTTCGAAAGGAACCAGGGAATATATAGGGACTTGCCGGAACCGGTGGGCGCTTCAACCAGTAGATTTCTGGTTTGGTCAATCGCTTCGATCAGTTTGGATTCTTCTTCGGCAATGGCAAGGTCTTTGTATGTTCGGAACATCTTGTTTCGTGCGGTTGAATTTTGAAGTCTGCTTTAAATGCTTATGAAAAAAGCGCGACCTTGATCGCGCTTAATCTTTATCCTTTAACCTTTAATCTACTAGGTCTTGGGGAAGCGGAGCTTTTCGCCGGTGGCGACATCGTTGTAAGGCTTCTTGCCGGCCTGGAACTTCTGGTTAATGACCAGGTTGTCGATACGGCGGCGGAGGCCCTGTTCAGTCTTGCAGAAGAAATAGGCAACCTGTGTGGTGCCCGGCACCAGGAACATGGCCAACTTGTACTTTTGCTTGACGGCGTTGCGGAACAGCTTCAGGTCTTCCTTCTTGGGGATGACGTAGGTGGCGCCTTCCTTGACTTCGCAGATCATGTCGGCATCTGCCAGCAGGGCATGAGACTTCTGCTTGAGGGCGGCGAAGTTGGGCTCGGTTGCCTTCTTGATGGTTTCGAGACTGAATGCTCCACCACCTTCCTTGAGGGCCTTGCGGAGTCCGCGAATTGCGAAGACTGCAAAGACGATAATGACTAGTGCGATAAGATAGGGCCAATTGTTGGCAAGAAAGTCTAACATAAAAACCTCGGGTTTTCTCCTTGACGAAGCCAAAGATAGAAAAAATGAAATGTGTTTTTTTATCTTTGTACTATAAATTTGAGGATTTGTGAAGATAGTTTTTGCCCCATTACACTTTTTGGAAGCCTTGCTGCTTTTGTTGGCGCTTTTTTTGATGGTCCCGTCTGTTGGTGCTGTCTGTGTTGATGGGTCGATTATCAAGAAAATAGAACTGGGTGGTCTAGAACATACAAATGAACGCGTGGTGCTGCGTGAATTGCAGAATCGTGAAGGCGAACCCTTTTCTACAGAGAAATTTGAGTCTGAAAAATTAAAACTTCAGGATCTGGATTTATTCACAGAGATTTCCGCAAACTGTGAAAGTGCCGATAATGGCGGCGGGATGGTCCTTCATTATTCCTTCAAGGAAATTTTCCGCTGGATTCCCGCTCCGGCGGGGAAGACGACTGACCGCGACGGGCTCATGATCGGCCTTGCCTTGGCAAATCTCAATGTGCTTGGTGAGGACATTCGTGCCGAGGTCCAGTACCGTACTGCAATTGACCCGATTTTTGAAAGCAACGAATATGCCTTCTATGCAAGTTCGCCGTACTTGTTTGGACTCCCGGTGGGCTGGAATTTCGAATTCTTGCGGACCGATAGCTGGGATGACTTGCGTTCCTTTCAGGACGATAGCTACCTGGCCGATCTGGATGTAGAATATCAGGTGCTTTCCCGACTTTCGCTGCTGGGAACGGTGGCGGTTCGTTATTTGGAGAAGGCGGCGTGGCTTCCCGAAGCGGGCCTTGGCTTTGCCTTTGATTTCCGCGATAGTAAACTGGACAGCCGCAAGGGTGTGTATTTTGAGTACATGATGACTCACGTAGGCTATGGAGACGATCATGATGCTGATTGTACTGTGGAAAGCTGTGACGACATGGGCGGCGAGAACTACTGGGAACTGCTGACGGATGCACGCGCCTATTATACGGCATGGCGCTTTATTACTGGGGCTACGGCTCTTGTTCGTATTCGTCCAGGCGATGTAGAACGTTACGATTATTTCTATCATGGCGGAACCAATACCTTCCGCGGACATGAAGCCGACAGCAATAGTTTAGGCGTCCACGAGGCTCTTCTGACTTTGGAAGAACGTTTTGTGTTGCGCGAACGTAAGGCGGCTTCTCTCTGGGGAATCAATTTCTTCTATGGTTTGCAGCTGGTGGCTGGCCTTGATGGAAGTCTGCTTTGGGACAAAGGTTCGCCAAGCTGGAAGAACTATGAAGGTGCTGTTTACGGTGGCCTGCACTTGGTGATTCCCGCCTTGGACCGTGTGCGTTTTGAAGTAGGCTATAGCCCTGACCGTAAGGAACCTAAGTTCTATTTCGGACTTTTCGACAAGACGACTTCTGCCCGCTGGCGCAGTCGATAATTTCTTGATTTACGATTTATAAAAATTTTTTTATTTTATTTCAAAAAATTAGGAGTAGAAAATATGAACTTAAAATTTATCCTGTCCATTGGCGCACTTGCTTTATTTGCTGCCTGCGGTGATGATTCCTCTTCCAACTCTTCTGCAGATCCCGTAAAGAACGATGATCCCATGTCCATCTTCGAAGTCCGTAAGCCGGATTCCGTGAAGGTTTCCTATACCGACGAAGATGGCAAGCCTGCTTCTGAAAAATTCATGCAGCAGGATTGGATTTGCACTTTTAACTACGAAGGTGAAGATGGTTACTTCTACATTCAGTCTTCTGTAGACGAAGTGGAAATGCTCATGTCTGTTGTTCCGGTTTCCTCTGAAACTGAAAAAGCTGAACTTTATGTGAATGGTAAAATGGTGCCTGTTTCTAAGGCCGAGTATAGCTGGGGTGGAAACCATCATAACGATAACATCTCCTTTACCTACAAGGACAAGGTGTTCAAGTTTTACCACTCTTCCTTTGGCTTTGGATGGCGTTCTTGCCAGGAAATGGACTGTCTGCAGGTTTTCAAGGCTGACGGTGAAACTGAAATCAAGGATGGTTGCACTTCAGAACGCTCCTTGCCTGTTGTCTGTAGAAATGTTGATGAAAAGGGCCGCGTAAGTAGCTTTGATGATACTTTTGAAAAGTGCCCTGGTGATTTTGATGATTAATCTGAAAAAATATCGTAATTGTTTTATGGCCACACTAAGCGCAGTGGCCTTTTTTTCGGCTTGTTCCGATGACAGTTCTTCTTCTTCGGTGAACGAGGAATTTTCTGGTCTGCATATTAACGCTTCTGGTGCGAAACTTGAGAGTTTTTTTGTCGGAGTCGATGGACAGCAAATTTTATGTCCGGGATCGGATAGTGACAATCTGAAGTGTACTTCTTCGGGTGTCTCTATTTCCTTTGACGTAGGCGATTCTGCCGATGTGGTGGTGAAGGCCTGGGGAAACGAATTCTTTGCCGGAAAGCTGGGCGCGGACAAGGATCGTAATATCGATGTTTCCTTGAGTCGCCTTGACGAATTCAAGAATACTGCAGATGAAGCTTCTGGATTTACTGCTGATGAAGGTTACGATGCTTTCTTGAAGAAGGCTTATAAGTCGTCGACTGAAATTGGCCGAAGCTACCTGGTCAAATTCATCATTACGGATTTTGATTCCAAGAAGCCTGTGCTGCATTTGCAGAATACCGGCAAGCATTCTCTGCATTATGAATTTGCAAAGAAGGTGCTGAAGGATTCCCGTAGCTTGTCGGAATTTGAAAGCGATGTTTATTACAGCACGAAAAAGAAGACTGTGGCTGGAACGTTAGTCTATTATGCGGCTCAAGATTCCATGATCGCCCTGACGTTCTTCCCGACAGACAAGATTAGTGCAGAACTGGTGGCGAAAACTCATCGCATTATTGAATCCCGTCTGCAGTTCCTGAATGTGGGAACAAAAAAGAATCGCCTGTATTATATGCCGTCGGGTAGCGTGGCCGAATCTGCGGCCGAAGATTACGCTGATGAATTTAAACGGTTAGACGTTCCCGTGTACACTCATGCCCAAATCTTTGGAGACGTCAGTCTTCAGATTATGAATACGGGTGTCGCTTACGGTACTCTCAGAAAGTTTACCGCCGATGAACTGGATACGGCTATTGTTTCTTCCCATGATATTTTAATTCTTGAAACCCTGCCTGCCGAAATTCCGCTGGTGGCTGGCGCTATCAGCAAGGATGCCCAGACTCCGCTTTCTCATGTGAACCTTGCGGCCAAGGCTCGTAAGACTCCCAACATAGCCTTTAACGGGCATGAACTGCCGGACTCCCTTCTGGCTCTTTGCGATAGCCTGGTGAAGCTGACGGTCAGCACCACGTCCTATACCGTAGAAAAGACGACCTTGAAAGAAGCTAAGGAATATTGGGAAAGTCTCAAGAAAGAAAAGACGATCCTCTCTTATGACTTGAGCGAAAAGGGATTCCCCGATTTCAAGGATCTTGGTTTTAATTCTGCGGGATTCGTAGGCGTCAAGGCAGCAAACCTGGCTGAACTTCAAAAGTTTATTCCCGAAAATTCTCCTGATGGTTTTGCGGTACCGTTCTATCATTACGATAATTTCATGAGCTATGCCCAGGTGACGGAATCTCTTTGCCTTCGCTCTCAAAAGGATTGCAAGAAGGAAGGTCGCTCTTCTGAAATTTGCGATTACATCGAGACCCTGTGCGAGTCTGCAGTCAAGGACGATTCCTTGCCGCTGAAAAAGTACATCGCCGCTGTAACTGCTGACGAAAAGTTTGAATCAGATACCCGTACAAGGGAAGCTGTTCTTGATAATATCCGTTACATGATCCGCCATATTCCCGTAGACGAAAAATTCGGTACGGAACTGGATGAAAAGGTCTACAAGATTTTTGGGGAGACTCCGGTGCGCTTGCGTTCCAGCACGAACTCCGAAGACCTTGATGAATTTAATGGCGCAGGACTTTATAAGTCAGTAAAGGCGACCCGCGAGCCTAAGGATTTGCCCTCCGATGAAATTCGTAAGGTCTGGGCCTCGGTTTGGAGCTTTAAGGCCTACGAGGAACGAACCCTGTGGAACATCGACCATTTCTCTGTGCAGATGGCTGTTGCCGTACATGGAGCCTTCATCGATGAAGCTGCCAATGGTGTCATTGTTACCCAGAACATCGCAGACTTCTCTGTTGCCGGCATTTATGTGAATGTGCAGAAGGGTGAAGTTTCCATTACGAATCCCGAAAACAATTCCAGACCCGAAATTTTCTCTATCGTTCCTGCGGCCAAGGGCGTTCAGAAGGTTCTTCTGCAGAGCTCCACGTTGTCTCCGGATGAACCCGTCTTGACTGATTCCGAGGTGACGGAACTCTATGGCTTCGTCGAGAAAATCCAGACTCATTTCGCCAAACTCTACAAGAAGAGCGCCGATGAGCTGATTTTGGATATTGAATTTAAGGTGATGGGCGACGAACGCGAACTGATGTTCAAGCAGGCACGCCCCTATATCCTCTAGATGTTGAGAAAACGGTGAGCGAGAACAACATTATCTCAATGTTAGACCCCTTACCGCTTGACGTATAGGATTATAATACTAAATTCTTATTACAAAATTTGATGGATTGTCAAAAGATGAAGAACTCAAGGTGAGTTCTCGTAGGAGAAAAATGGCTATTAACTATTTGGATTTGCCCATCGGCAAGAAATATCCGTACGAAGTGGATTGTGTTGTGGAAATTGGTAAGGACACCAATTTGAAGTACGAATATGATGAACGTCTTCATGTTTTCCGCTTGGATCGTTGCCTTCTGAGCTCCATGAGCTACCCCTGTACTTATGGCTTTATCCCCAGCACCAAGGCCGATGATGGCGATGCTCTGGATATGCTGATTTACAGCCCCGCCTCCATGATGACCGGTACCGTCTGCAGTTGCCGCGTGGTTGGCGCTCTGGACATGACCGACGGCGGCAAGAAGGACTACAAGGTTCTTGGCGTTCCCGTATTTAACCCGCGCCCCATTCACGACATCAAGGATGTGGACCAGATGTTCCTCCGCATTACCAAGAACTTCTTCCAGAACTACAAGGAACTGGAAGGCAAGGATGTTCAGATTGGTGAATGGAAGGATGCCGCCTTTGCCCGCGAAAAGGTAATCGCCGCCCATCGTGCCTATTTCCAGAACCAGGTTCAGATTCCCGAAACCTGCTACCAGGAACCTGAAGCCGACACGAACCTCCCGCCTGAAGAGTTGATCTAGGGCGAGTGCCGCGACGGCAATTTTGCCGATTTTGAAATTTGGCGAAATTAAGAAAAGCCCGCTTCGACGCGGGCTTCTTTCGTTATATGGTTTAATTTTACTTTAGAAAATTCGAACCTGTACCGGCAATTTTTCGTTAATCTTTTTGGCGACCGCTTCCAGGAATTCCTTGGGGAGAGGGAGGACGTCGGGAGTGGCCGTCTGACGGATAACGGTGTACAACTGAACTTCTACGAAGTTCTTGGGTGCCGCTGCGTAAATTCGCTGGAGGTGTCCGATGTACTGTTCGATTTCTGCGTCGGTGGGAACGTCTCCCTGAAGGCTGCATAACATGGTCTGGATGCAGATGGGGTACAGCTTGATGACCTTTTCCAGGTTGTTCAGGATGGTTTCGAACTTGACTGCGGAGCGGTTCATGCGCTTGTACCATTCTTCGGTACCGGCGTCCAGCTTGGCCCAGATTTCACCGTCACTTTCCAGCAGGTAGGCCAGGGCATCTTCGACTTTCTCGTTCCCGAGGCGGCTGGCGTTTGTAATCAGGCGGAGCTTGAACTGCCCTTCGTTTTCCTTCTGGAGTTTGCGCATGCGCTTGCACACTTCGGGGAATTCCTTGACGATGGTGGATTCTCCATCGCCAGAAAGGCAGATGTCCTTTAGAATCTTTTTGTCTTCGGGAACGTGTCCAAAGAAATCGCACTTGCTGAATTCGCCGGACTTGTAGAATTCCAGGAATTGACGAAGCTCCCGCTCCACGCCGTCGATATCGATGGCGACACTTTCGTGACCTTCTTGCGGGCCGCTCTGGCAGTAGGCACAGGCGAAGGAACATTTGTGGTCGGGATTTAGGTTTATACCTACCGATAAACCGCCTGCGCGACGGCTAATGACGGGGTAGACCCAGGTGTTGTCTTTCCACATGCGGGAATGATCGCTCCATGCGGCGATCAGGGCCTTGTTCTGTTCCTGTGCTTTTTCTTGCTCGTTCATGGGCGCAAATATAAATTTTTCCGGCTCTTCATCAACATGTGTGGGTGGCTTCGCCACCCTTTTTTGTTGACATTCGC
>NZ_MWQG01000014.1:0-93270 GCF_002210365.1 Fibrobacter sp. UWH1 | reverse complement strand
CCTATTCGGAAAGAAATAACCCGTTTACGGGTAGCCGGGTAAGGACCATCGCAGGGGGCAGACTGCGTACGCGTGTTAGCGCGTGCCGTAACATAGGGCTTTGTCCGTCTATGAAGAACCACCGGCCGGTGGGTTCCTTTTTTGTGAAAATTGGACTAAAGTATCTGGTTGGAATGACTTTTTGTGTGTGTTTGTATATATGCCGTCTTACACTGTTTATACATTGACTGAATGTGAAAAACTCATCCGCTTTCGCGAATGAGTTTCTTTTTCTCCTTCTTTTTTATGGCTTTACTTTACGTCATCTAGTTTCAAGTCGTTGATGAGCGTTGTGCCGCTAATGGTGTAGTGGGCTATCATCGAGGCGTCACTTGTGTATCGGAACTGCTCGCCACCTTCCTTATCCTTGCCCAAGACGACATCTGCGTGCAGACGGACGTTGGCTCCTTCGGGGATGCCGGTTTCGGAGAGGTTGATTGTCCTTTCCCCGGCTGCGCAAATGTCGTGGTAGCCGGAGGGTTCGTACACTCCCGAACTGTTGTCGGATTCCGGGTCATTCCAGTTGATTCGCATTCTAACAACGAATGCACCAGAATTCTTCAGCGTGATTGCCTTGATGTGCTTGATTTTTGCCATTTTATTCTCCTTCTTAGGCGTGTTTTTAACTAGGAATGTGTAGACATTCCCATGGGGTGTTTTTCGGAATAGGGGATGCTTGCGCGCCCCCTATATTTTTTGAGGTGTAGTTTCTTTATTGGGGTTTGGACCTAGATCTTGCTAAAATCGGTCAACTGTTCGTGGGGCAGGTTTTCATCTGCACGATTCAGGTGGACCTTGCCGATTTTTTTGACATTTTCAATGTTGAAGCATAGGTCGTTGGGGGTTACGAACATGGCCTGCATCTCTCGAGCGTTCTTGATCATGTCCTTAATCGAGGTGAAGGTAAATCCCAGCACTTCCATGAGCGTTTTCAGCAAATTCTCGATGGCGCTGCTGAGTGCGTTTCCCTTCAGCATCATGACGCGGTTACTGCGGTCGCTTTCGACGATCTCTTTTGCGAGGTCTTCAAGATTGGCGACAGGTTCTTTGGGGGCCACAGCCTGGTGGAATGCCTCTGTCTTGAAATCGTATTCTGCGGCATGTTCTGCGTACAGGTCGAGGAGTGTGTTGGCCTTTCTGCGGTTTTGGTTGAGCAGTCCCTTCTTGGAGGTGCGGCAACTCAAATCGGCGTCCTTTGTCAGTTTCAGCTTAAATTTGCGATTCTTCTTTGAGGCATCCAAATAGCACTGGTAAACCAGGGACGAACAGACCATGGTGTAATTGTGTCGATATTTATCGTCTAACAGTTTTTTTAATTCAGCGGCAAGGCATCTGAGAAGTGCGATGATGATGGATTGCTTGATCCCTGCCTGGGAATGGTCCTTGTAAAGGAGGATTAGGGCCAGGAATACCAAGTCGGCGTAGGGGTAGGGGAGGTCCTGTTCCACGTATCCCTTGGCGGCTGCAAGAACGGGGGCCATTTCCTTATCGGAATAGAAACTGCTCTTGTTGCCAATTTTAGAAGTCTTGATCAGGCGACTGACATAAGCAACGCGATCTTCGGGATTACTGGTTACCTTATGACCCTGGATTCCGGTGGATCCTGCGTCAGTTAGGGCTTCAACGGGCCCATGCTGATAGAATAATGCTCCGTGAGAAACCCAGGAGTTGGTGAAACAGAGGATCAACTTGGTGATAAGGGATTCTTCTCCCTCGCCACTGAATGCCAAAATGTCGCCGGGGCGTAGGTCTTCCAGAGGAATTATCTTAGTGTAATAATCATCGGGCTTCTTGCCGGTGATTTTTTTTAGGTAGGTGTCAATCTTTTTGCTGTTCTCTTCCATTTTTAGGTTTCCTTTGCTGATGTTTCAAAGATAACCCCTGGTAGTATGGTTCGTCCATCACTCAAATGGGTGATTTTTAGCATTAGTCTAGATTCCACAATAGGCTAATAAAGCATTCCTGCTGCTCTTCAGTAACGCCTTTCAGGAATTCCTTTACGTCGTTTTTCTTGAAATTAGGGTGGTATTCCCTGAGTTTTTGCACATGCTTGTGGCTTTCTTTCAAGTTGCCCTTCTTATTGTTGCAGGCAATCATGAAGAGGCGGGCGAATGGAGTCGCGGGGTGGATCATCAAGACCTGCTGAGAAATGAGTTCGCATTTCTCGTATTCGTCCTGTAGCAGGTAGATAAAGGATTTGGCGATAAGTTGGAATGGTTGCTGATTTACATCGGGAATGTAGAGACTGTTTTCGTCTAAAAGCTTCAGGGCTTCTTTTTGCTTGCCTACCAGCAGGAAGATTTGCGTCAGGTATCTTCGTGCCATGACGTCCTGAGGATTTGCTTCCAGGATTTGCTCGAAATAGGCTATGGCGTCGCTCTTGTTGCCTATTAGGATGTTGTAGAGGGCCATCATGAACTGCGAATAGGCGGAATAGGGTGTGTTCCGCATGGCCTCGCAGGCCAACGCCCCGATTTTGGACGTGTAAATTGTCGCGTCAACCCAGTTTTCGATGATGGCTGTGTAATAGACGTTGGCTAGAGTGTATGCGAGATAACCGTTTCCTTTCTGGGAGTCGAGAATGGATTGCAGACTTGATTCGCATTTCGAAAATTCGTCCCTGTTGCGATTTTCCATCATTACGTTTGCGAAGCTGGAAGCGTACCACCAATCGGATTTTAGATCCGAATTTTCGGCGTACTTGGACGCTGCCGAAATGGTCATGTTGCGGAAAATCTGTATGGCGATGCGGGCTGCGAAAAGCTTGATCTCATCTTCTGACTTGATCTTTTGAAGATTGGACCAAAGCAAGGTTGAAGATTCATCTTGGTAAAGAGTGATGAATAGAGAGTCGCCGGAACCATGAGTAGCTGTAAGTTTAATCTGGTAATCCGTGCCGTTGTTAATTTGTTCAGGAGGAACGACCTGTATTTTGAAAATATGGTATTGGTGCAGCGCCTCGATCGTTGCGCAGACGACGCTGTAGGCTAGGGGAGTGCTTTCGAGAATGGAATTTTTTTCAAAGGCTACGACAATCTCTCTCTTGTTTGGCGATTGAGAAGATGGACGCTGGCTAAAGTTCTCTTCTGTCAAATCAATCGATGCGGCTTCAGTCCTGTTAGTTACATCAAGAATCTTGTAGATGTTCGCTAGATGGGTTTTTACCGTATTTTCTGAAATGTTCAGAGTACGGCAAATTTCCCCGTTTGTTAATCCCCTTCGCAGCAGATTTAAGACTTCAAGTTGCCGGGATGATAATTCCTCTTTTTTTGATTTTCCAAACATGAGGCAAAATTTAGCCAAAATGTATGTTTTTTTGTAGAAAGTAATAGAATTTATGCGTAAAATTTTTGTTTTGTTGTGAAAATAATTTTTTGCATATTTTAAATAAAATGCTTAACTAGTACGTTGTATGACAAATGTATAACTAATGTATGACAACGCGAGTGTGCTCGTTGCAGTGAACCTTTAAAAAAGGAAAGCCAGACGAGACGCCTGGCTTTTTGTGTGCGATAAGAGTTTTCCTATTTCAGGATAATGCTCTTGCCGCTGGCGATACCGTTCTGCTTGACAGACATGATATAACGACCTGCCGGAACCTTTGCGGAATTCCAGTTGATGCTGTGGGAACCCGGCTGGAGGTTTTCGGTGGTGATGCTGGCGTAAGAATGGCCGTCAACACCGATAAGGTTGATTTCGACCTTGCCTTCGGAGAGCAGTTCTACATTCATGGCAGTACGGCTTATACCCTTGATTGCGACTCCAGAAGGTGCTGCAATGGGGGCGTTGACCATGTTTTCGGCAACCACGGGCTTTGCTTCAGAAGCGGCTTCCTTAGTTGCAGAGGATCCTGTCATCCATGCGATTCGGTAGTCGGTATCTACCGATCCTGAAATGATGTTCTTGATGCGGCTGATGTAATCATCGCTCAGGTTGAAGAAATTCCAGGAGTTGTTGTTACGGGTGTCTTCGTCATCAACATGCAGGGTGCTCTTGGATATATTAGATGATGCCGTGGGATTTGCGAAGATACCGTAGGTGCTTGTGAAAGGATAGCTTCTGCCGTTCTTGGTAGCTGCTGGTACGAAGCAATAATACATCTTGGCGTCTTTTTGGATTACGCTGGGTTCCATGAATCCGTATACTTTATTGCTGGGAGTGTTATCTTCGGTATCGTGATATCTAACGAATTCGTAGGATCCGCTAGGACATTCGTCGTCAAGCTTCAAAACGATGTAATCGTATGTGGCCTGGTATAAGGACATGTTGCTGACACGAAGAGGGCAATAGTAGAATTCGGGATTCTTCTTGTCGTCAATTACAACGCCTTTCGGTTTTTTTGAACCGCTACTGATTTTTGTGGCGGGATTTGTGTCTTCGGCATCAATATGAATGTAATTCTTCTTGCCGTTAAAGCCGGGACAGACGTAATCCTTGTCTACCAGCAAACCGATTCTGTTGTTGAATGTGGGGTGCTTGCTGTTGGAAAGGTATCCTCCATTGCTGCTTTCAAGGACTATGTCGTAAGGATAGTTGTTTCGGGTATAGGGCTGGTAGCAGCGATTTGAAGATGACGGCTTGATGGAGAAGGGGTTGCCGAAATCTTTTGTCTGCAAATCACCGATAGGATACCAACCGTAATTAATGACGACTCGGTATACGTTACCATTAACTTTTTCAATTTGAGCAGGGAAGTCAACGTTGAGTTTAAAATCCTTGGTTGGGTCGGAACCATCGTTGCTTGAGAAATAAGCGTAAAGCTTTAAAGTCCAATTGGTTGTTGGAAGGTAGTTGTAGATTTGAAATCTAGGTGCGTATTCGCATTGTGCACCCTGCGAACCGTAGAAATCTACGCGGAGATTGTTGGAGGCGAAACTCATTGTTGCCGCCAGAAGTGCTGAAGCCAGTATTTTTTTATTCATTGGGGATACACTCCAAAGACCATTTCTTTGGTTAAGAAACGGTATGTTAAATAATCGTACTGTAATGAGGTACGAGAAGGTCTTTCGTTAGTTTATGAATAGAATCTTCCTAACCGATTTTTTCGTCTAACGAATCTTCTTGCGAAAATATAAGATTTTGTATAAAAATACGGACTTTGTTTTGAAAAAAATATTTTTATGGATTGTTTTGTTTATCGTGTATTTTGTATTTTCAAAAATTTTTTTTAGTGCGATGAAATTGTTAGTAAGAGAATAATGTATAGATAAATGATTTGTTTGAACGACTGCTGTATTGATTTTTGCCAACTATGTAATACATTGTGTAGCAAAATGTTTTGTCTGCAGAAAGTTGTAAAAAATGATGGAAAATTTTTTTAGATGAAAACACATAGACAAAATAATGTGATTTTTCTAACATGAAATCGCTTTAAAAGTTTTAGAGCGTTAATCCGAAAGGGAATTACATGAAGATATCATTGTGGAAAAAGGTTGCGTTGCTTGGCTTAATTGCTTTGGCTGCATCTGTATTTGCTCAGCAGAGTAAATATGGTTATGTTGTGGGAACTTTTGTTTCTGGCTCAAATGAAGTGGAACGCATTGGGCAAGAAGGTAAGTTTCTTCATTATCGTTTTAAAATAAAGACAAGTAACAATACGGTGTATGAATGCGTTATTGACGTCAAAAATGGGCATAAGTATGAATTCCCGTATAGAATTGTCGAAATGCGTGATTATAACGCTAGCTATTATGGTAATATATGGTCTGCAACAAATGCGTATCACCCGATTACAATGATTTCGGGTGTGGGCGGCACCGCTTCAGAAGGAGCTTTGGACTACATTCGTCATAAAGGAATTCTTCTTGATATCGCTGGTAGAAGATGGCAGCATGCTATTGCCTATCAGACAAGTGATCCTATGCAGTATAAGCTGCCGATGTTTGATGATCTCTTTAAAAATGTCAAGAGAATTTACGTGTTTGGTGCCCCTTATTCAAAGGGATACGGAATGCATCTGATCCACCAGAATCAGGGGGACCAGAATCCTGCTCATATATCGGGAAACGGTATTTTTCAGGATGGAGCTGTCATATTTGAGTATTCTGCGATAGGTGCCAAGAAGCCTGTGCGAAAAATGTTGATGGTTAAATTTGATGACCAGCCGAATGAACCGGGCCAATCTGATTTTTCTTATACAACCGATCCGGATGGAAGCGGCCCTCTGCATATTGGACAGGCTGCCCCCTATTATGAAGAAGAATTTTATTTTAGTGGTAGGCCTGGCCTTTCTGAAGCTACTGTGTCAAAAATACACGGACCGTTTAATGCTGAACAAATCGAAGTTTATGCCGATAATAATGAAGACGATTGTATGTCTTATAGCGATGTGGATTTGTTCCTTGGCAATACTCCTACATTGACGAAAGATTCTGGCTCTTTAACCTTTTCTCGACAAAATGGTTGTATTAATGAATTCGTTCGTTACTATGGCAATGATCATTACTACTATTACATAAACGCCTGGGATCCGGATTCAAGACCGAGAATCCGTCTGCGCTATAGGTAAACAATTCAAATAAAAAATGAGAATCCATTCGCTATGCGGATGGATTTTTTTTGTTTTGTTGGTAAAATTCTTTGAGTTTTTTTTGGTATATTTTTTTTTACAGGCGTGATGCTATACAATGTATAGCTGCTGTATTAATTGCTTTGTACTGATTTTTATTGCGATTAAATTAAAAATTTAAATGATACTTTTTTCTTATTATCTTGTCGGTTGTCATTTGTGTAACAATTAGAAATGCTTTGGTGTGAGTCTTTTTACTTGACAAAACGCCATACTTTTCAAGGGATAAACATGTCCAGTAGCTTAATTAGTATTGCCGGAATTGACAATAAAATGGTTGATATTTTATCGTCAAAGGCTGGAATCAAGACTTTAAAACAATTTTATGATGCGACTCGGTCGGCTAAAGATCGAAAAATCTTGTCCGAAAAAACGGGTATCGCGTTGGCCAATATTAGCCATTGGGCCACGCAGGCGGAATTACTTCGTGTTGATGAAATGTCTTACAATGAAGCGTATGATTTGATTGATGGCGGAATTTATTCCGTTGAACAATTGAAAAATACCGATGCAAAGGAAATATTGCAGAAGATAAAAAAAATAAATACCTTTTCTAATATTACAGAAAGTAAAATTTTGCAATTGCAAAAATCAACTGTGCAATCTGCGAAAGCCTTTGATTCCTGCTCAATTCAAAAGGAGTTGGTTGTGTCCAGTGGCGATACTCCTAGCATTTACTCTGATCTATCGAGTGTTATTACGGAATTGGGTAAGGGCGTTGCGCAAGCGCAACGAGCTTTGGATGAAAATTCTATGGCTATACAGAATGAAATTTTGCAGAATGATAGACTGTATAGTGCAGGAATGCAGGCCACATGGTATGTGATGCCTGAAGTTGAATTTACAATGAAAATAGATTACGCAGTTTCTAAAGAACGGAGTATGACAGGACAGGTTCTTAGCTCTGAAATTAGTATTGCTCCAAGTAATGCGACTTTCTCTAACTTGTTTAAATCTTCGAAAAAAGAGGAGAGTACTATCAAGTTGAGAATAGTTCCGATTCCTCCAAGTGATAAGTTTGTTGTAAGAAGATATATGCCGGATTTAAGTCTCCTACCTACTATTGGGGAAATAAGAAATGCTTTGGATGAAATAAATGTTTCTGTTTATGAAATTGATCCGGAAGAAGCGAAGAATTGGAGTGATGGTGTACATGTGAATGTAATTCATCAAGAACCTGCCAAGAATACGATTTTAAATATGGGCGTCGTCCCGAAAATAACGTTGAAAAAAATAGAATCCAAAAATGAATTGGATGGTAAGAATAAATAAAGCGGAGAAAGAATGGCTACACTTTCTGAACAATTATCTCGTCTGTATGTAAAATCGAGTTCATTGACCAAAAAGAGAATTCAAGAAGAGCTTAAAACGCTTGAAGAAAAAATAGTTGAGTATGAAGGAAAAATTCATGAACTTGATGTCGTAAAAAAAACATTGGAAGAAAAATCCGTGGAATTGGCTTCTGTAAAAGTTCGTTTGGAATCGGAACAAATAGAAGCTCAAAAGCAAACAGATGCTTTCAATGAAGAGTATAAAAAGTATTTAAGCTCAAAAGAAGAACTAGAAAAATTACAAGCACAAATTAGAGCATCTTATTCAACGGAAGACATTTCATCTTTCTTGAACAAGATGATAAATGATTTTAATACAAGTTCTGCTTCTGATACTGATGTTGCCAAATATATCATCAACAACATGGATGTTGATTTGAAGGTGAGAATTTATGATGATAGTAAAAATAATGGTGGAAAATCATTCAAGTTTACTGCACCTAGCATTAGTGAGACGACTGAAGACAGCTTGAGTAGTATAAAAATCACAATTCAAGCGGTTCCAAAATAAAAATGATTTTTTTTAGTAAGTACCGTCACGTCAATTGAATCTAGGAGGATTATCTATAGAAAAAAGTATTTAATGAATATGTTTTAAGCTGAAGTCCTGACTAGAATGTTTTTTTTAGAGGGGGCTTCTTAACAAGAAAAAAAGGAATAATAGATATGTCAATCGGAAAAGATCTTTTAAACGTTCCGTTTGGTGACATGGTCATGCAGTTAGCTAATGCGATTGCGGAAGGTCAGTTCAAAATGGATATGGCCAGCTGTAAGATTGCCAAGTTAATGGGTGATGTTGAAACATGTGGAATTGAAATTCCTAATTTCGGTGATTCGTTAACTGGCTCTGAAACGGTTTCCTTGATTGGTGCTGGTTTTCAACCAACTTTTTATCAGTTTACTGATACAATTATTGAAGTTAAGATCTCAATTTCAACGACTATGTCTGTAGAAACGTCGGCGTCAGTAGGCTTTACCTGTTCATGTGCGTCTGTGAATGCTTCTTTTTCTGCAAAGTACTCTTATTCTGCAGAGGGATCTAGCTTGATTAGGACGAAGATTACTCCTGTTCCGCCAAATGCTTTTATGTCAAAATTGTTGGATTTGAAAGCCCAGTTGGAGCAGAAAAAGTTTGAAAAAACATTGCAGTTAATCGAACAGGAAATAGCAAAGGAAACCTCTTCAGAGGAAAATAAACCTGCATCGAATAATTCTGAAAATAATCAAAATGTACCGGCAGAAGAACCTGCTGAAACTTAACACTAAAATAAATAAAGAGGATTATAAATATGAGTATTGGTCAACAATTACTGGATGTACCCTTTAGTGATATGGTTGCTAATTTGGGCATGGCTATTGCTAACGCTCAAAAATCTCTTGATGAAAATTCAATTGAAATTCTAAAGATGATGGGGGAAGATGATACTGTGTCCCTTCCCATGGTTTCTGTTTCTTATCACAGTGAAAAAGATAAGGATGGAAAGACTGGCATTGAAGTTACTGATAAGGAATTTAAAACTTCTATGATTGGTGCTGGTTTTCAGCCAACCTTTTATCAGTTTGCAGAAACTGTTATTGAGGTCAAAATTGCTATTAGTATGAATCAGGAAGCAACTTCTGAATCTACTTCACATAATGAATCCAAAGAAACAAAAAAGTCTTGGCGTAAAAGTCGTGCTAATGTATCTACTGTAGATGCAACGTATTCTAGTAAATATAGCTATAGTGCTGAAGGCTCAAGTTTGTTGAGAACTCGTTTGGTTCCTGTACCTCCTAATACGATCATTGCTCAGGCAATTGATATGAGGAGCCAGGCTATGAATAAGATTTTCCAGATTGAATCTGATAGGGTTGCTATGGAAATTGAAAAGGCCAATAATGATTATGATACAAAACATACTTCTACCACCCCACCTCAAATAGAAGTAGACAACAAAGAAAAGGATCAGTAATTAAATCGAGTAATATCGTTTAATTATATGGATGTTTTGTTGTGACAATTTCTTTTTTGGACAGAAATTGTCATTGGAATGAGCGGCCTTGATTAGAATATTAAGGGTGCTCATTTCTCAAATTAAGATTTTGATTATTACAGCACATGGATGAAAATACAGAAGAATATTTAGACAGCCTGTTGTTTGATGATATTGAAGGGCTGCTGTTTTCTGAAGAATATGCTGATTCAGACGACAATGCGTCGTTAATATCTGAAATTGCGGAATCGGAAATTCCCAGCGATTGTAGTACTTTAGATAATATTGCTGTATCTCCTGATGAAAATAAAAATGTTAATAGTGAATCGTCCATAGAAAAAGAAAATGTTCTAAAAATTGATGATGGGGATGATTCGTTTGCTAGAGAACTTGATTCATTTGCCATAGAAGAATTACGTACCTCTTTAGGAGCGTTTAAAGAGAAGAAAAATTCCTTAATTAGAGAAGGTTTTGAAACAAATACATTACGTAATTCTATTGATAGTGCTGAACGGACCATTTTTTCTTCTGTAAATCAGGAAGAAAAAAAAATAGCTGGTCGCGAAGTTTTTTTTTCTGGGCTTTTTTGTGATTCCTTGTGGAATCAAGGGTCTCTTTTTGGTTCAAAATTTAATGATTTTTCTTTACAAGAAAATATCGGGCCAGAATCTCTAGGTAAAATTGAACGGATTTGTCAACGGGAAAATCGATTTGCTGAATCTCTGTCTCAAGAAAGTGTGATCTTTGATGCAGAAAGGGCTAATGCGAAAATAAGAGATTCTTTTGTGAATGAATCTTCCGATAATACCGAAGAATTCCATAAAGAATCAGAAGTATCTCCGGTCATGAAAAAAAGAATGGTTTCTGAGGATGTCGAAATCATTAAAGTTTCAAAAAAAAGTATGCTTGATGCAAGAGTCCTTTGTGAAACCATTGTCGCAAAGGATAAATTGAGATTAGCTGAATCTTGTTTAAAAGAAAATAATGCATCAATCAATTCTGGTTTTGTAAGTGTTTCAAAAAAAGATTTGTTGAAATCAAACTTATCTGAACGTAGAACGGGAAAATATGATTCATCAATCAAATTGGATTCTGCGAAGGTTTCAAAAAATAGTTTGCTGGAAATGGAATTGCGTTGTGAATCTAAAATTGCGATTAAAGAATCAAGTTTATCCGAATGTAGAAAGGATGAAATTGATTCATCAATTAAATTGGATTCTGCAAAGGTTTCAAAAAATAGTCTGCTGGAAACGGAATTGCGTCGTGACTCTATAATTTCTGTTAAAGAATCGAAATTATCCGAAAATGAAACTGAAAAAAATAGTGTGTTTATTAGATCAGAATCCGTAAAAGTTTCAAAAAATAATTTTGAAATGGAGGCGCAACGAATTTCTGTTTCTGTTAATCAAGCTTCCATTGATACGAAATCTGATAAAAAAAATAAAACGAAAGAACCTCTTGAATTAAAGAATAAAAAAAGATTTGACAATAATTTTTCTGTCGCTGTTGAACTTAAGGTGAAAAGTTCCGATTCAATTAATTCTAAAAGAGAATCTTTTTCTTCGGTAAGTATTACTTCTTCATTTAGAGGCCTAAGGGGTAATGCTAATGAAAAAAAAACAAGGATGTTGATATCCCGTGATGTAAAAAGATTTTTTTCTTGTGATAATATGAAAAATAGTTTTAATCAAAAAAAAAGGTTGTTTTAATGGCTACTATAGGGTTTGATGAGCAGATAGAGCAAATTGTCAAACAATTGACAGAAAAAATAAATATGGCTATTTCATTTGCCTTGGATGAATCGAAATCGTTTGAACAGGCTGAAGCCATTTTCAATGAAGCTATAACTGTTTTGGAGTATTACCAGTGCGGCGATACCGCAGCAGAACAGCTTATAAATTTTTCCAAGATAACGTACTTTAGAAAAGAATGTAGAAAAGCTTTGCTTTTTGCTACTGATGCTGTAGAAAAAAGTGTGACAGATAATGTCAGGGAAAAAGCATCTAATAACCTTCATGATATGGCTTTTAAGTTGTTAGAATACATTGTAATCAATGATAAGGGACAGATTAACGTAACCTTTGATGATGTCCAGTCTTTTTTAGTTCCTCAGGATTATTGTAACGCTTTGCAAAAGGCTTATGAGGCGAGAAATTTAATCAAAACAAAGAATGATCTGGTCTTTGTTACGAATGCTTTGAAGAAACTTTCTATGGAGGTTTTGAGGCAAGGACTAAGACAAGAAAAGGATGGACATTTTGCAGACTCATTGTCCCTATTAAAGAATGTTCTGCCGTTCTTAAATGTAAAAAGAGCGGAAATTGTAAATAAGGAAATTGAAAAAATGGAGGGCATTAGCAATGCTGTCTAAACAGTTAAAGAATATCGTTGACATACTACACGATATGGATAAAAAAGCTGCACTTTTTTTAAGTAATCAAAATTATGATGATGCTCTTGCCGTGTATAAAGAAATTTTGAAAGCCCAAGAACAGCTGAAACTTGAAAAACTTTGCGGCCATACCATGTTGAACATTGCGAATATATACATGATGCAAAATGACTATGATCAAGCTTTGGCGAATATCAGTAAGGCTGCTATGTTGAAATCAATGCAGTCCGATAATGATGACCGTGGGAATTTGAAGCTGACTCAGGCTAGCTGCTTGTTTGTAATGAATAAGGGAAAAGTGGCTGAATCTGAACTAAAGAACGAACTTCGTAAAAATAGTAATAAAACGTTGTGTGGAAAAATAGAACTGCTTTTGTTCTCTTATTATAAAGATGTGCAGAATAGGTTGGCTGCTCGAACATTTATTGATAAAGCGATAAATCACTTTAAACTTGATCATAATAAAGAAGAATTATTGCGGGCATTAAAAGGTCGTGTAGATTATTTTAGGTCAATTGGTCAGGGGCATTACGCCCAGTTTGACGAAAGTGAAATTGAACGTTTGATGAATTCCTGAAAATAGGAGGTCTTCGATATGCAGAAGGATTGCCACTATTATGGAACTTATTATATGGCTACGAAAGCTGGATTTAACCATGAAGAAGCTGAAAAAATCGCCTGGGCTGCTCAATCTGTGGATGAAATGGATCATGATGTCGTTAGAAAGCTTAGAGATAATGCTGTTGAATTGGAAAAAAATAAAGATAAATCAAAAAAAAATGAAACTCTAAAAAAGGAATATACTGAACTATACTACAATGTGGTTACCGTACATGACTTCATTTTTTATTTATTTCAAAAAGAATGGACTCGACAAGACTCTTTGTTGCAAATGTCGAAGCAGATTGAATCTGTTTGGTCTGTTTTTCATTTTCTGCCGGCAAATATAACTGACAATGAGTTGAAATTAAAAGATAGATCTCCTGAATTGAAAACGGTGAAAATAGAGGGGTATGATACGGATTTTGCCGAAAAGAAATACAAGAAGGATTTGAAATTGGTTTGCAAACCTTCTTCAAAGTTGGCAAATCAAATTTTTCAATTTGTACTTGATTTTGTTAAATCCAATTCTACACCAGAATTCGGTTTTAGTGATGAAGTTTTGTTTTCGATTGGAATTTTTATGCATGTAATTGCTGATACATGGTCGCATCAAGATTTTTGTGGCTCATGTAACATGCATGTAAATCGTGGTGCGATTGTAGAGGGTGGCAATCGAACTTCATTTGAACCCAATTGGGGGGAAATTGGACTTGGAAAAATTGCGTGGTTAAATTCAAAATGGTTTGAATATACTGGTAAAGATACTCCTTTTCGCTGCTTTTCGGCTATATGGACGGGACATGGAACCTCCGGAAGTTTCCCTGATATTCCTGGGAAAAAGTACACTTATATTCCAGATTATTCAAATTCGTCTATTACAGTTGATAACCCAGATCGATTCAGGAAAGCTTTTGCTCAAATGTATTATATCATGAAAGCTTTATATGAAAAGAGAGAGTATGAAATTTCATCGAATGTAGATATCCCAGATTTTGTAGAAAATGCTGGTAAAATTTGTTTTACCGATGGCGATGAAAAAGATCGATGCGAATTGTGGAATACGTTTTTAGAAAAAAAATTGAAAGAGTATGACAAAAATAATGAAAACTGTAATTCAAAAGTTTTTCTAATCCGCGCTTATGAATACAGAAAATTCGCTTTAGAAAAAATTGCTAAAGAAATTATAAATGATCCAGACTACTACAAAGATGTTGAAACATTGACTATAAAGGAGTTGATGTCTTCAAAATTTGAAGAAGCGTTAAATGCGCTTGGTACAGTGACTCAATACCTTTCCGAAAATGGGCTGGTCAAGGTTCAGGATAGTTTAGGTAATAATCTTGATAAACTTGGGGAAAAATTGGATGAAAGTATGTTTAAACTACTTGATCAATTGTCTGTTAAAGGTGATGTGTGGGATAAATTTTCCCATGAAATCTCTCTGCAAAATTTCAAACTGATGAAAACAGGTTCTTCGTTTTAATCTTAGAACAGTAAAAAAGGATTTGTATGAAGGAATGGATTTTAAATGTTTTGTGTAAGTTGAATTGTGGTCGGTTGAAAGTCTTGGTTCGCGAAGATTTGCCAGTCAATGCATTGTCCGGTGCATTCAACAATACTATTGTATTATCAAAGAAATTGGTTTCAATGCAACAAGAAAATCTATTACCGAAAAACGTATTCATTTTTATCCTTTTACATGAGATAGCTCATCTTATTCAACAGTCTGTGTTGTCTAAAATGCTTTCAAAGGATGAAATTGCTGATTTTATTCAATTAAATAGAGACTCTTTAGAAAAAAATGCTGATGAAATTGCATTTTCCTTTTCTTGTGGGGATATGTGGAGAAAGGTAATTTCTTTAATTGATTTTTCTGATGCTCTTGAAGATTCGCCATCTTTTGATTATGATAATCTTTCTGTTCAATGGTGGATGGTTGATGGAATTTTATCGGAAGCATTGTTGACGGAAGATCCTGAAAAGGCTGGAAAGGCTGATGATATAAAAAAAGATGTGAAAGCTGCTATAGAAAATGTGAAAAATGATGAAGAACTGAATGAACTATTAGAAAAAACATTGTCGATAAAGGCTGATAAAGATTTTTCTGATGAAGTTTTTGATGTTCAAACTGCTGCTATAGAAGAAGGCATTCATGAAACGTATGCAAGAGATGCTTTGATTGAGCTTGAAAAAAATTGTAATCAGCATATTGACGAAAGATCCAAAGCGCTAAATATCAAATTAAGTTTTGAAAATACGGGTAATGGCGGACGAAATTGTTTTACAAAAAAGAACGGAGAAATTGTACATAAAATTAATTGCGAATCATTTGTACAAGGGGCTCAATGGAATGATCGGTGGCATTATTCTAATATAAATTTTGCCATGAAGTTTTTTTTTGCAGAACTTTCTGGAGACTTATTTGAAAAAGATGCTTTTGTTTACTCAAGTCATCTTAAAAGAATGCAATTCTTGCATTCAATGGATTGTAGTGGAGGATGTAAATCGCTTAACTATAGGAAAATTAGGCGATGGACTGAATTTTGTATAGATGTTTTTAACAATATTGAAGTTTCTCAAGTAAAAAAACATATTCAGGATTTGACCATTGATGAATATGTAAATATAGTTGATGATGAATTGTTCCGAATCATGATGCGAGATTTGCTTGATAGTGCATATGGTTCGAAATCAATTAAATATTTTTTTGGGGGTGATAAATTTGATGCAGGATCAGTTGCGCTAGGTTGTGTTTCGCATATGATTCAAGATAGTTTTGCTTTGTCTCATGTAAAACGCTGCTTGGATCCGTTTGCGATACGACGCTCATCTGATTTTGATTTGTCTATCGATGGTCAGAAAAAAAAATCATCAAGTGATTCTGTTGATATATCTCTTGATGGTAAAGATGATAAATCAGAAATGTTGGCAGGTAATCCCATACAAGTTGAAAACGATAAGTTTAAAAATTGTAAAGAAAATGTCAAAAATGGTAAGGAAAAATGGGATTATGATAAATTTAGAGAATCGTTGTCTCGTCAGGCGATGCCTGTAATTCTATATGCGAATTATGAAAAACAGGATGCAGCGAAACATAAGCATGCTGATGTTTTTTTGACTCATATAGATAGTCAAAAAAAGAAAACGAATGTCCGTCGTGTAGGTCAGTGGATTTTTAATAATCCTCAAACAGATGATGCTTTGCATGAAGACTTCTATGTGCAGACATTGAATGCGACAATGGCGAGAGATTGTTCCGAAATGTTTGTTTATATGACCGCAATGGATTATCCCAAGGAAGAAATATTAAACTTTCTTGATTCAATTTATCTTTCTTTTCGTAGTTTGGGTGAAACAACTACATCGGGCTTGCAGTATTGTTTGAAGGACTCTGTTGAAAATAGATATGAAAATGCAATAGAATCCTTAATGTGTTATAATTTTAATGAGCCTTTAGTTAGTCGAATCATAACTTTTAATAGAACTATTATTTTACTTAAGGATATTTTTCGACGCACTTCTATAGTAAATAGATTGCGGAGAAATGAGTGCTTTCATCATGTTTGTGAAATATTTAACGAAATATACTCATGGACATTTGTGCTTGCACGAACTTATAAGGATTGTCCAGGCTTGAGTTCTTTCTGTGTTGAGTGTGCAGGAAGCATATATTATTTGTTTTTAAAAGTATGTAGTTGCCTAAATGATATCGAAAAAAAAGCTGATGAACTAGATGGTGTAAATAATGGTGAAACGAAAAGTCGTATAAATGACGTGAATGTATCAGCCCAACTGGTGAAAACGTTACTAGAAAATATAATGAGAAACAAGGGCGTCAATTGCTGTAAAGAATATAACGATATGAGTAAGTCGTTTGAAGAAAAAAAGCAAATTGGCATGACGGAAAAATGTTTTGTAGTACAAATTATTTCTGGTGATGAACGATGTGCTGGTACGGATGCCGATGTCCATTTGAAAATTTATGGGAAAATAAAAGACGAAAATGGTAAAGTGAAAGAAATTTTAGTTGGAGAATATCCTTTAATCGATAATATTGGAAACTCGTTTGAAAGATGTTCTTCTGAAATATTTGAATTTTATACTGATAAAGATGTTTTCGAGATTACAAGTATCACGATTGGACATAATGGTAAATGGTGGGGAGATAAATGGTATGTTGATGATATCATTGTGTCTGCCCCTCTTAATTTGATGGAAAGTGGATGGGTATTTCATGTCAAAGATTGGATTGATAAGAATGAAGAAATGAATTTGTCTGCATATCCGCTTGAAAAGATGCGGTATTTTACTTTAAAGATTTATACTGGTGCTGAGCATTGGGCAGGAACGAATTCAGATATATATATATCAATATTTACTAAAAAAGACGGTGAAGTTGTTGAAACAGACGCAAAATTAATTGATAATGTGAATGATAATTTTGAAGCTGGTGATATAGACTTTTTTACAATAGAATGTCAGTCTAGTATTGATGATATTTGTAAGATAAAATTGAAAAATGATGGATCTGATAAATGGTTTGTTGATAAAGTTGTTGTAGCCGATGTTATTACTGAAAAAACATGGTTTTTTACGGCCAAACAATGGGTGACGAATGATAAAGATCTTTTCTTAAGTCGAGAGGAAGGCTGTAATTTTGTAGTAGATATTTATACTGGAGAGCAGTCGTGTGGTGGTACGGATTCTAACGTGTTTATTACCATTTTGGGCGAAAATGGCGAAACGAAAGAAACTGAACTTAATGATTCGAAGAATAATTTTGAACAAGGAAGCAAGGATACTTTTTGGATTTCTTCTGAAAATAGCATTGGTGTAGTGACTGGTGTTAAAATAAGAAAGAATGGGCGAGATGATTGGTTCCTTGATAAAGTGGTTGTAACAGATAATATTTCCGGGAAAAAATGGAATTTCTTTGCAAATTGCAAAGTGGGTAATGATGAATCCGTTTCTTTGCCAAACCCAAAACTAAAAAGTTGCTTTGCTATAGATGTTTATACTGGTTATGAATCTAATGGCGGTACGGATGATGATGTCTTCGTTGCTGTCCATGGAAAAAATGGAAATGAAATCCCAAAACAGAAATTGGATGGCTCGAAGAATAATTTTGAAAAAGGTAGTAAGGATTCCTTTACGATTACATCAGATGTTTATGTTGATGAAATTGATTACATAGAACTTTATAAGGAGGGTAGTGACGATTGGTTCCTAAATAAAGTTGTTGTAAAAAATATGCTTACGGATGAAGTGAAAGAATTTGTTGCCGATTGCTTAATTGGAGATGATGAATGTGTTAGACTACCTAAAATGACGGTGGAAAGCTGGTTTACAGTTGATGTCTATACCAGTAATAAAAGTGATGCCGGAACTGATGATGATGTGTATATGTCTATTCATGGGAAAAATAATAGGCTGATACCTAAACAACAACTTAATAATTCAAAAAATAATTTTGAAAAAAAGGATAAGGATACTTTTACAATTACATCAGATGTATGTATTGATGATATTGATTACATAAAGGTGTATAAAGATGGGAACGATGATTGGTTCCTTGAGAAAGTTGTTATAAAAAATGAGATAACAAAAAAAGAGAATGTGTTTGTTCCTAATAGAAAAATTGGTAAGGATGATGGTCCTTTTTATCCGCATGTTGCGCAACAGTCATTTATCGTTGATGTTTATACCGGAACGGAATTTGGTTCTGGAACGGATGATGATGTGTTTATTTCTATTTGTGGGCAAAATGGTGAAATAGAAGATTACGAACTTTGCGATTCGAAAAATAATTTTGAAAATGATGGTAAAGATACTTTTGTAGTTTCCTCTGAAAAACCGATTGGTGATATAACGAAAATTAAGGTTCGCCTTAAAGGTAGTGGACGCTGGCTCCTTAATAAAGTTGTTGTGACTGACATGATCACGAATGAGGAATGGGTGTTTATGTCGAATCAATGGCTTGAAAATAATGAAGTGGTTTTGACCCAGGAATCTCGGACTCGTTTGAAGTTAGAGGTTTTTACGAGCGATGACGATTATGCTGGAACGGACGATAAGGTTGAAATTGCTCTTTATGGTGAAAATGATAAAGTTATCCTGCCTTTCGTAGTTCTCGATGATTCGCATAACAACTTTGAACGTGGTGATCGAGATTTGTTTACTCTGTACATATTTGATGACTTTGACAGTATTAAACAAATTGGTGTGAAAAAAGATGGTAGTGATAAATGGATACTTGATAAGATTGTTGTGACGGATGAAAAAACTGAAAATGTAAAGGTGTTTACTACTAATCAAGCCATTGAAAAAAATCAAGAAGTGAGGTTACTTGAACAGGATTCTTTAGTGAATTTTAAGATTGATGTTTATACAAGTAATCAATATAAGGCTGGAACTGATGGGGATGTAAAAATTGCCATTTATGGAAAAGATGGTGCTTTGATCCTTCCTTTTACAAAGTTGGATAATTCGGAAAATAATTTTGAACGAAATAGTAAGGATTCCTTTATTGTTTCAACTTCGCTGGAGGAAAAGAACCTCTCGTATGATAATATTGAGTATGTTGAAATAACTCAAAATAACCGCGATGACTGGCTTTTGGATATCCACGATGACTGGCTTTTGGATAAAATTATCATAACGGATATTTACTCAAAAACTGAATGGACCTTTATTCCGGTTCCTTATAAAAAGATTACTAAAGGTGATACTATAAAAATTGATAGGAGTGAGAGAGGGAAGTGCTTCTTAATGAATGTCTATACAAGTGCAGAATCATATGCAGGGACTGACGATGTTATTGAGTTTGCGGTTTTTGGAAAGGAAGGTGTTGAAATAATACCATTTACTGCAATGAATGATTTTAAAAATAATTATGAAAAAAAAGATGTTGATTCATTTGTTTTTAATACTGAATTGTATGTTGATGATATAAATGAAGTAAGGGTAAGGCATAAAGGAGTTGATGATTGGTATTTAGATAAAATTGTAATAAGTGATGCAATTTCAGGGAAAGAATGGATGTTTGTCGCTAATTCATGGATAAGAAATAAAGAGGAAATTACATTATCTCATGAAGAATTAAGACATTTTGTAATTGATGTATATACAGATGGAAATCTTTTCTCGGGAACCGATGGTTCTGTAGAAATTTCAATAGACGGCGTGAAAAAGGTTCTTGATAATAGACATAATAACTTTGAAGCTGGGGATCGAGATTCGTTTACAATTCATTTTGACAAACCTTTCGTAGTTGCAGGTGAAGGTGGCTGTGATTGGAATCCTGTCGTTAAACTTTTGTGTAATGCTGTTGATGGCTGGACTCCAGAGATTGTCATAATATCTGATTTAAATTCAAATAATCGATGGGTTTTTGCTCCGGAAAAAACAACTCAAAATGAGTTCCTCTTGAAAAAATGTAAAGACTATACCTGTTTTGAGATTGATGTTTATACGAGTGATGAAACTGGGGCTGGGACAAACGCTAATGTTAAAATAGATATTAATGGCAATTGTCCTCAAAAGTTGCTAAACAATCGAAAAGATAATTTTGAATCAGGAGATAAAGATTCATTTATTGTAGTATATGAGAATTCTGTTGAAGAACCATCGTATATTACTGTTTCTCATGATGGCTCAGGAAAATTGTCTGAATGGAAATTAGGCAATGTTAATATTGCTGATTTGGTAAATGGAAAGGTCTGGCAATTTGCTGCAGGCAATAATTGTGTGATTAAAGCTAATGAAATGATTACTTTGGCTTATCGATGTGGGCGTTATTTTAGAGTTGATTTACCACAATCTGATAAAAAGATAGGTACTGAAATTTCTCTTGTTGGAGAAGAAGGCGATATTCCTTTTCAAAAAATCGATGGCAATACATCATTTTCAATGATATCTTATTCGGGAATAGGAAATCTTTTGAAAATCATAATAAAGAATGGGGATGATCAATCCGGATTGGATTGTGTTTCTGGAAAAATAACCATAACGGATATCTATTTGGGTAAAAAATGGATCTTTGATAGTGTTGGTTTGATTAAAGAGATTAATCAAGTTGAGTTGGAGCCAATTGAAATAATCGTTAACTCGAGAATAGGTTTCTATGAGAAAAAAGAGATTGCTTATGCCTAAAAAAATTGTCGTTGCGCAAGATTGTACTCATCTTAAACGGATTATTGAAGAAACTGTCAAACGAAATGGGGAAAAGTGTAATCTTAATTTTATAGACGTATCAAAAGTTGCTGATATGAATGGGCTCTTCCAATTTTCCAAATTTAATGGTGACATTAGCAAGTGGGATGTATCTAACGTTGCGGATATGAGTGATATGTTCTATTGTTCTGAATTTAACGGAGATATTAGCGAGTGGAATGTGTCTAAAGTGGTTGATATGAGTGATATGTTCTATTGTTCTAAATTTAGCGGAGATATTAGCAAGTGGAATGTGTCTGAAGTGGTTAATATGAGTGGCATGTTCTGCGGTTCTAAATTTAATGGCAATATCAGCGAGTGGAATGTATCTAAAGTCTCCGATATGAGTTGCATGTTTCTAAAAACTGAATTTATTGGCGATGTTAGCAAGTGGAATGTATCCAACGTTGTGGATATGAATGGCATGTTCTGCGGTTCTAAATTTAATGGCGATATTCTCGAGTGGAACGTGTCTAATGTAGCCAATATGAACTGTATGTTTCTAAAATCTATTTTTAATGGCGAAATTGGAAAATGGGATGTTTCGAGTGTCAAGAATATGAGTTGTATGTTTCAATTTTCCAAATTTAATGGTGACATTAGCAAGTGGGATGTATCTAAAGTTGCGGATATGAGTATGATGTTTTACCATTCCGACTTCAATGGTGATATTAGTAAATGGAACGTACCTTTAATGACCGATTTAAACAAAATATTTCTTTTTTCTGCTTTAGAGGACTCTGGAATGGTTCCTGGTTGGTATAATATGCGAAAAAGATTTCTGTAAAAGATTGTAAATCTCATTTTCTTTAATTTTATCAATCTGGAGTGAGTATGGACGACATTTATCGTCTTCATTTGACCGTTACAAGTGGATTTGCCTACCGTGCAAAAATTGATTTCAAAAACCCTGGTCAAAGTGACTGGAAAAGAAGTGGTAACCTTGCTAACGTGTCTTTGGGCATATCCAAAGAAGTCTATCTGAAAGATGTTTCTGGAATCCAGGAAGGGGCTGCTGTACGATTTGTTATGGATATAAGATTGGGGAGGACGGTAGTTGCTTCCGAAATTTTTGTTTATAAAAAAAACAGCGACTATTATGCTACGTACAATGGTACCAGAAAGAATATTTCCAATCCTAAAAGCGTGTTTAAGGGTAGATCACCTTCCTTCATTGATGTTGCCGATTTTAAGGGACGATTGTCCACTGCTATTAATGCCGGCGAAGCTTCCGCATTATTTTTAAAAGTGACGGGTGGTTATGCCTATAAAGTAAAAATTCAATATCGTAAGGATGGAAACTCTAGTTGGAATACCACGAATCACATAGTTAGTGTTACGGCCGGTATTCCCGAAATGGTAAACATCAGCGATGTAGATGGTATCAATTCGGGCTATCAATTCCGTTTCGTGATGGATGTTGTTGCGGGATATAGCAACGTTATCGCCAACGAATATTTTACCTATAAAAAGGATATAACGGCAATAGCAAGATACTGTTGTAAGGGCACTACACTTAATCCAAGAATTAATTACAATGGCGTTAAAGTTTATTCCCCAGTAGATTTTAGTTATGATTTAGACAAACAAAAAATAAATGCGTTTGCAAATGAAAACGCTAAAGAAGAAAAATTTAGAAATTTCAGTATTTATTCTAAAGATGATTCTGGTTTGTTTGTGAATGGTTGTGTAAGAGTTGAGAGTTACAATCTTGCTGATATCATGCTGTTTAAAAATAACGGCCGCATTGCTTTGATTACTGCTGAAAAGAAAAAAAATCAGTCTCAGATTACCACTTATGCTTCGGGGCCCAAGGATGATGGTGTAGGACACATTTGGTTCATTGACAAGGATTATAATTGCTATGAAGAAGATGTGTTTCTCTATGGAGAACTCGCGAAAAAACAAAGTACCGATTGCTGTAGAAGTAATGCTGACATTATTTATATATCTTGGAACGATAAACTAATGGGCGGAGATCCGATACTGAGATCCATCACGGCCAATGGCCAATTTCAAGATTTCTTTAAGACGGTTGGTTTTGAAAGTGTTGTTGATAAAGATACCGGAAGGCGTTTTTATCATGCCATGGTTGACTGTTTACAACGGAGATTTGGATATTGCGATTTATACGATGAAGTGTTCAACTATGCTACAACCATGGAATTTGAAAAGTTTGAATTCCTTTCTCAGGGAAAAAAGTATATTTTCTGGACTTGGAAAGGATATTACCTTAATTTGGGTGCAGGCGCAGAAATGGGTTTCTACGAGTTTGTTAAACGGATGAGCTTGAAGGAATTGACTGATAAAATGATGGAAGGCATTAGCGAGTTTTTTAAAGAACATGCTAAGTATATGCTTCCCGCTTTGCCCTTTACTGAACTTACCGCTAAAACAGCCTTTAAGAAAATCTTGAGTATGGTTGCTACAAATGATGAATATGATTACTATGAATCAATTAGTGGTACCCCGACTTTTCGCATGAAGCTTGCTCTTGCGGGTAAAAATAATCTTCCTCGTTTGATTCACTCCTATGAACCTACCGAGAAGCAATGGTGGATTACCACATTCGTGCCGTACCTACAGGGGGTTAATCCCAAGGATTTGGCTCCAGAATATACAGTTTGGATTGATGAGGAACATGCGCAATTGATTAATGATTTTGACATTGCTTGTGATCAAAAACCCGAAATGAAAGGTAAATGGCGTCATGAGTGGATTGATGGCGGTGTGCACACTTTAGTACATACTTTTGAGTAAAATATCAAACGTGTTTGGCGTCTTCGCTCATTTTTTTGGCGTGATTTTGTGTTTGCTAGGTTTTCGTTGTTTAAAAAAGAGCGTTTTTATGACCGATAAGTATCTTATCCCAAATTTTAAACTTTCTGAATTTACCAAGTCTTCCGTAACTGATTATCAACTTAGCTTGCTGCAGTTGCTGGCGAAAAATTTGCAGAAGGTTCGCGATTTGCTTCAGCCCTATGCTGTTTCTGGGAAAAGGTGTCAATTTCGATTACCAGTGGAGTTCGGACTGCCGAGGATTATAATCGTCTTGTGAAGAATGGTTATAATCCTTCTAAAACCTCGGATCATTTTTGTGGTTTGCAGATGGCGGGGGAGCCTACGTTGGGGGCGGCTGATATTTCGGTGAATAACTGCAAATTGAATCATCGGCAGATTGCTGAGATGATTATTGGATGCCAGATGTGTATTCGGCAGGAAGAGCGAAAAAGGCTCGGTCGTATGACCGGGCCTCTTGTCTAATGTTCTTTTTTTTGTTTGCTTTTTTTACTTTACGTTCACCTTGATTGTGGACGCCCCGCTCTTGCCGCTGATGCGGACTAGGTAGGTACCGCTAAGCATATTGTTCAGCTGGAGGCTGATGCTGCCAGTGGCGCGGGTTTTCATAACCGTGTTGCCCATGATGTCAAACATTTCAACCTTGAAGGCGCTGCCGTTGGGGCTGTAGATGCTGAGGGTGTTGTCCTGGCGGTTGATGGTGTAGCCTGCACGGGCTGCTTGGGCCTTAGCGATGGTTGTTGTTTCGCAGTCGGAGCATTCGTCCGTTGAGGAGCTGCTTTCAGTCTGCTGGCTTGCAGAGCTTGCGCTGGTGGGCGGGAGCGGAACGTCGTCAGAGCTGGAGTTGATGTCTCCGGAGGATGCGCTGGTGGGCGGGAGCGGAACGTCGTCAGAGCTTGAACTGATGTCTCCGGAGCTTGCGCTGGTGGGTGGAAGCAAAATTTCGCCAGAACTGGAACTGATGTCATCGGTAGATGCGCTGGAGGCGGGTCTTTCGATTTTTGTGCCGTTGCAACGGATGTTGTCTACGAATAGGTAGTTGTAGGTTTTGTCCTTGACTTCCCAGGAGAATCGTCCGATGTTGGTTTTGTCCAGCTCGGCCTCTTTGCCCCAGCCTACATCCTGGTAAAGGTCGCCCCAGTCGATGACGGCTGTTGTCCAGGTGCCGCTGGCGTTAACTTTTGTATGGTGATTATTGTATTCTGTGAGTTTTCCGTCAAAGTCTCCGGCCATGACGGCCTTGAAATTGTGGGCGGCTCCCTTGTATTCGTACTTGATGGCGGTGCAACTGCTTAGGTCGTAGCCGCCGTCCTTATTCAGGTTTAGTGCCAAGGTAACGTAGGGATCGTACATATAGTCGCCCTTTACCAGCTTGATATCCTGGAGTCCTGCTACATAATTGGATTCGTTTAGGTTAGGGAACGTGATGTCGTAGGCGATCTGTCCCTTGACCGTTTTGGAGGGGTTTCCTATGGTGGAGTTGGGACTGTTTCCGTCGTCGTCCTTAGAGGTGTTGTCGGTGTAGGCGATCCATTCGCCGGGGGTGTAGGGGAAGTTGTCGCCATCTTCCAGATCGTCAATGATGTCGCTGCCGTCTTCGGCGTCCTGGGGAATGGTGGGGGTGTCAGGAATGTATTCGGGGACTTCGTATCCGCTCTCACATTCGCTGTAGGAGGTGGGGTTGCTGGAGAGGTAGCCCTTTACCATGGAACCGGAGGTTGTGTAGTAGGTTTCGTTCATCAGGGAGCCTTTGCCCTGATCGTCTTGAGTGAATGCGGCGCAGGCTTCGTTGACCTGGGAGGCGGACCAGTTGGCGGCGGACAACTCGTATGTGTTCATCCAATTTTGCCATTTGGTATTTTCTTCATTATTGATGGAGCCGTTGCCGGAGGCTTCGCATACGCCCCATTCGGTTACGAATACGGAAAGGCCTCTCTTGATGGCGTTTGCAGCGCTATTGCCTTGGTTGCTTACGGTGTGGGTGGAACCGTAATAGTGGAAGGTGTAGGCGATGTTGCTGTAGCCGGTAAGGGGGCTTTGGGCTGCGCCGCTAAGGTCTGCGGACCAGGAGGGCGTACCGACTACGATCAAGTTGTCGGAATATTCGCGGATGACGGGAATGACTTCTTCGGCGTAGGACTTGACCGTTGACCAAGTGATGAATTCATTGCTTTTTTCGCATTCATCGTCTGCGCCGGTGGCGGTATGGCAGGTCTTGGCGGGTTCGTTATAGATTTCAAAAATGACGTTGTTGTAGCCGCCGTAGGTCTGGGCCATTTTCTTGAAGAACTTTTTGGCCAGCTGGGTTTCGGTGTGGGCCGTATGGGAATGCCAGTCGATGATGACGTAGATGTCGTTCTTGATGGCAGCTTCCACTACGGTCTTGAGGAGGCTTTCCTGGGTGTAAGGGTCGGAGTCGTAGCCCTTGTTGCCCCAGTCGCTGGCGGTGCCCATGGCGAAACGGATGACTTCAATGTTCATTTCGCTGACCATGGCGTCGATAGCCTGTTCTGTATAATATTTATCGGTGGCGTCCTTGAGAAGGCTCCAGTAAAGGCTCATACCCCTGACCTTTACTGCGTTTCCGCTTTGCTTGTTGTAATCTTTGCAGGATCCATAGATTCGGCCCTGGTTACTGGCATTCTTATCTGCCTGCAGCTGACCGTATTGGGTGACGGGGCCGATGCGGTTGGGAGTGGCGGCCATTGTGGTGGTGGCTAGACTCAATGCCAGGGCTATTCCAAAACGGAAGATGTTCATGGACTTTCTCCTTACCTTTTGTAAACAAAACTTTTCTTTTTAAAATAATTTCTGTATAGATTGTGTAACATGAGGAAACGTCCAATGTGGAATGATTAAAAGTGTGGACATTAAATGTTGAAGTGTAGACGTCTAATTTTGATGTTTGATTTCTGTTTGGGTAGTTTTGAAGTGTATTTTTAGCTTACTTTAGGGCCTGTTCTTAATAAAAATGTTGACTTTTAATTGATGGAATTTTATATTCCCTATAAAATTGGGATTTGGTTTATAACTGAAAATATTATTGTCTGGAGTATGGTCATGAAACGTTTTACCGGTTCTGTGGTGGGAATGCTGGTGTTAAACGCTGCATTTAGTTCTGCTTTGGCTGCCGATTGGTATGCCAAGGATAACTTGCAGCCTGGGCATGACCCAAGCATGATTCGCCTGGATGATGGCTATGCTCTCATGAGTACCAATAACCATCTGCAGCTCTGGACTTCCGAAGACGCCTACACTTGGAAGGATAACGGTCGTACCATGCAGGCTGTGCCGTCCTGGCTTGCTCAGTACGCCCCCGGCATGGAAGACGTCTGGGCTCCGGATATTTACAAGTTTGATGACGAATACCGTGTTTATTACTGCGGTTCTGAATTTGGTAAGCGCAACTCCGCCATCGGTTATACCGCTTCCAAGTCCATGATTCCAGGTACGGCTGGCTACGGCTGGACCGACAAGGGTCATGTGTTCCACACCAAGGAAGGTACTGACAAGTATAACGCCATTGACTCCGATATTATCAAGACTAGCCAGGGTGAATACTGGATGGCCTTCGGTTCTTTTGGCTTGGGCATTCAGCTGATCAAGATCGATGGCAAGACTGGCTACCAGGCTTCCGATGACATGACTGTCTATAACATTGCCCGTCGTACAAGTACTGCCAGTGGTGGCGCTGAAGAAGGCCCGGCCCTGATTGAACATAATGGCCAGTTCTTCCTGTTTACTGCATGGGATAAGTGCTGCCAGCAGGGTAACAACATTGAGCAGACCACTTACAAAACCGCCTATGGCCGCGCAGATAAAGTGACCGGTCCTTACAAGGATAGGGCTGGTTACAACATGGCGACTGGCGGTGGCACTATCTTGCTGGAACGTTATGGTCGCTATGTGGGCCCCGGTGGTGGCGAACCGTTCCAGGATATTAACCGCGTCCGTTTTGTCCATCACTACTATGATAATGCCGGCGACAAGTACAATCACATCCATATTCGCGATGTCGTTTTCACGGATGACAACTGGGCCGAAATGGGCCAGCCTTTCTTGGGGCGTTATTTGAGTGCCGAAGTGGAACATGGTGCTTTGACTCGCGGTGTTAGCGGCGATTTGGTGATTACCTCTAGCAAGACTGCGTCTAACGGTGAATACTTGGCTTATATCAATACCGAGGGTACTGTAATTCGTTTGCCTATGAATATTCCCCAGGCGGGTGAATACTTGCTGCGCTACCGTTATGCCAATGGCGGTACGGGTGATGCTACCCACGGGGTTTCTGTCAATGGAAAAGAGCAGATTGTGAAATTGCCGCCTACGGGTTCCTGGGGGACCTTCCCCGAAAATTCTGTGGTCATGATTCCTGCTACACTTAAGCGTGGTGGTAACTTTATTGAAGTTCGCCCCGTTCCCAATGATTTCTTCTCTGAACTGGACCGCATCGATTTCTTGCGCGTGATCCGTGATACGATTCCGGGTAACGGCTTTGATAATGGTATCCGTATTCGTCTTGATGAAAATGATCAGCTAGCTATCAGGGATGGGGGCTATGCCATTTTCGAGAACGTGGTGACGGATTCCATTACAAGTACCGCGGTTCGCATGCAGGTTAAGAATGGTTCTGGCAAGCTCTCCCTGCACGCTGGAGCCAAGGACGGTAAGGTAATTTCTGAATGCGACTTGAGTAAGACCGTAAAGGCCGAAAACGGCTGGAGCGAGGTTGAGTGTTCCTCGCTGGGTGGCGAGTCCAAGTTGTCTGGGGTTCAGGATTTTTACCTTACCGCTAGCGGCCAGTCCGGAGAAGTTGTTATTGGCAATATCATCTTTAAGGCTGCAAGCGTGGAAGCTTCTTCCTCAAGTGATGAAACTGTAGAATCTAGCGACTCCGGTTGCGAATCTGACGAGGATTGCGGTACGGGTATTCGCATAAGCGAAATTGCAGGTGCTCGCTTCTCAGTTTCCCGCATGGAAGGTGTCTATAGTGTTCGCCTGAATGACTCTAACATCAATAACGTTTACCTGTTGAATTCCATGGGTCAAATTGTGGGCGTGCGCAATGTTCGTGGCTCTATGGTGGGTGCAGAAGTCCGCTTTGAAAATCTGCCCAAGGGCAATTTCATTGTTCGCGTGAAGTAATTAAGGGATATGGCGTAGTTTCAAAAAGAAGTTGGGATATGGGTATAAGGAAGCATTTGGGGGTTGCAGCTTGTGCAATGGCCGCTGTGTTTGGGTTTGGCCTTGCACAGGCTGCTAATCCTTTGACTACGGATTTTTATTCTGCAGACGCTGCGGCACTTGTCTACAACGATAGCTTGTTTATTTTTGCTGGCCACGACGAACAGGGCCCTGAAGGAGCCAACAATAAGTTCTTCTTGATGAACGATTGGCATGTGATGGTCACCGATGATATGGAAAATTATCACGATTACGGTGCCGTTCTCAGTTACAAGACTTTCAAGTGGGCTGATGCCAGTGCCTTCGCAGGCCATTGCGAATATCGTAACGGAAAGTTCTACTGGTATGTGGCGGTTCATCATGCATCCATTAAACAGGATGAAGGATTTGCCATTGGTGTGGCCGTAGCAGATCATCCGTCTGGCCCGTGGAAAGACGCCATCGGTTCTGCCCTCATTACGGACCTTACTGAAAACGATGTTAAGTTGAATATCGACCCCGCCATCTTCTACGATGGGGACGACATCTGGCTTTATTGGGGCTCCTGGAGTGCTGGCCGTCGTGTAAAATTGAAAGAGAACATGATCGAGCTGGCAAGCAAGCCCGAAGATATTGGCATCAAGGATTTCTTTGAAGCTCCCTGGATGCACAAGTTTCGCGGAAACTACTATTTCAGTTACGCTTCCGGTTATCCGTCTACCACAAACTATTCCATGGCTCCGACCATTAACGGCCCCTGGACTCAGAAGGGCGTGATTAACGCCAAGGAAGATAATTCCGAAACTAACCACCAGGCCATTTTCAAATATATGGGCCATTGGTACTTTATGCATCACGGCGCCAATTCTCCAGGCGGCTGGACTTATCGACGTTCCGTGAACATTGATTATCTGTATTACGATCGTGATGGAAACGTTCAGAAGATTGTACGTACCGCTGGTGTAGACAAAGTAAATAATGCTCTTGTAAAGGATGGCGGTTATCGTCTTACGGTAAGCCATAGCAACTTGGCTTTACAGGATGATGGGGATATGGTTGTTCAGCAGACTGCTGATGAAACTGCAGATAATCAACTTTGGGTAATCGCTCAGGGGAAAACCAAGCGTCACTACACTTTGCTGAATTATGGTACCAAGAAGTATTATTGCCCGTCTGCAACCTTGCTGGATACGGTTCGCACCAGCGCTACGCCCTGCGAAATCCGCATTGAGAATGCTTCTGAAAAGAAGGGCTACTTCCTGTTTGCCGATTACGATGATGATTATCTTGGCGACATCCTGAATATTTCCAAGGATCCTGGCATGCCCTTGATCACCTGGGTTCGCACTGGAACTGATAATCAGAAGATTCAGTTTAATGCTGCTGAATTGCCTAAGGATCCTGAAAGTTCTTCTTCTGACGTAGTTCCGAACTCCTCTTCCAGCGTCATTCTGAGCGGTAGCGAAGAATCCAGTAACTGTGAAAATTCCAGTGACGAAAACTGCAAAACGGGATTGCGTTTGAAGGTCGAGAAACCTTCTATGAACTACGACATGTCTGCCGGGATTGTCCGCTTGGAAAAAGATTCTCATTGGACCATCTTTACCTTGAATGGCAATGTCGTCCAGTGCGGATTCGGTTCTCGGATTGCGTTGAAGAGCATGCCGAAGGGAACATATCTTGTGCGAGTTGGACGCGAAACTTTGAAGATTGTAACTCCCTAACTTATGATTCTTTAGCGAATGGGCCTGCTGAAAAATGCAGGCTCTTTTTTATTGTTTTGAAAAAGTTGTTCTAGGCTAACTTTTGCTATGTTTGGTTATGATGAAAGTCATATCCTACAAGATCCCGGGACCTTTAGGTGAAACCACCGTACAGGTCAAGAATGGTCGCGCCCGCATTGTAGAATCTCCTTGTCCGAACAAAATCTGTATTCGTCAAGGTTTTGCAAAGCCTCTTGTGTGCCTTCCCAATAAAATCATCGTAGACGTTGAAGATTCGGAGGGCTTTGATGCGGTTGCGCGATAGAAACTATATCGCCTATCTTGGGGCGTTGACTCTTCTTTTTTCGTATGCAGAAATGTTCCTGCCTCGAACGGTCCCTTTCTTTAGGCTGGGCCTTGGAAATACGGTGGCCTTGCTGGCGTTCGGTCTTGATTTCCCGGCGTTTGTTGTCTTGCTTTTGATCAAGGCGATTGCATCGTCCTTAATGGCTGGCACCTTGTTCTCTCCCTCTTTGCAAGTATCCTTACGGCGTTCTTGGCTTTGCATTTGCATATTCCGGAAGAAGCTCCTGTTATTTTGAACTCAAAAAATGAACTGAAAACTTATTCGCCCTATCGGATATGGGGAAAAAATGGAAAAATTGGATGTCCTGCTGAAAATTATGTATGTCCGTCTGATATTTAAGTAGCTTGAAAAATCCTGCGATTACTAATTTCGCAGGGTTTTTATATTTTTTAAGTTGTTTGGAAATTTCTAGGGAGACTTGGGGGAGATTCATGACCAACGGTATGATTTATAAAATAGCTCTATGGGTTGCGCTGTCTGTGTCGCTGTGTTTTGCGGTAGAATCGCCTGATTCCGATGAATTTGATCCGGTTTTTGCCAACTTCTGCTTTTACAAGGACACGAGTGTCTTTGTAGGGAGCGATAGCGGATTTGTGTTGACGTATTATGAGATGCTGGATGACATCTCCTTTACGATAGAAGGCCGAAGTGTAAAGACTTTTGCTTCTTTTGAAGCGGATTTGATTGGTCTTGATATGAGTAAAATACAGATAAATCCTTTTGCTGGTACATCGGGTTCTCGTTGCTTAAGAAATGATGCTTGTTCTTTTTCATTATCGGTTGCTCCGTATGATTTGATTGATTTTTATTTTAAGGGGAGCGATTCTCTTTATGTGCGCGCTCTTTTCGGTGTAACTCAGAGAATGAAATGGACATATGAATTGGATATTGGAAGGCAAAAACAGATTTTTTCTGGTGAAAACGATATCAACATATCCGGTCTTTGCGACAGGGAACAGCTGGAGATGATCAAGAATCGAAGGAAATCTGCTTCCACGAAAGAACTTATGAAAGTGAAAGAGTGAAAATGTGAATTCGCCTTTTGCTTCATTGATTGTTCTTGCTGCCTGCCTATGTTATGGAGAGGCGGCGCAACATAAAAGGGGCTCGGTCGTTAACGACCGGGCCTCTTTTAATATTTCTGTCGGAGCTTCTTATTTCACGATCACCTTGGTGGTCATGATGCCGCTCTTTCCGCTGATGCGGACCAGATAGGTGCCGTCAAGCATGTAGTCATTGGCCTTGGTGATGTTGTAGCTGGCAGCAAGCTTGCCAGTGATATTGCCGATGAAAGTAGTGCTTTCGGAACTTGTGGCGACGATGGCGCTGCTAAAGGGCGTCGGTATTGTGCTGTTGCTGGAAGTAGGCCCGAAGGTACTGCTGCTGGCGGGCTTGACGATGCTGCTGGAACTCTTAGGCTGAACGCTGTTGCTTGAATTAGCGACCTGTCCCTTGTTGATGGTGGTTCCGACGCAACGAACGTTGTCTACGTACAGATAATTGTAAGTGTCGTCACGAACGTCCCAGACGAAACGACCTACCCTGGCTTTGTTCAAAGTGGCCTTTGTGCCCCAGCCACTTTCCTGGGTCAAGCTAGTCCAAGAGATTGTTGCTGTCGTCCAAGAAGAACTTGCAACCTTTGTAATCTGATGGTAGTTGTATTCGGTTACAAGGCCATTGTTGTCATTGCTCATGACAACTTTAAAGAGGTGTCCAGTTCCCTTGTAGTCGTACTTAATGGAAGTGCAGCTGCTCAAATCGTAAGCTCCGTTGCTATCGAGTTCAAGGACCAGGTCTACATAAGGGTCGTGTTCGTATTCGCCTGCGTCCAGGACGATTCCCTTGAGACCTGCGGCGTACTTGCTGGAACTGATGCTGGGGAAAACCACTTGGTAAATGGTGTTGCCGAAACCATCGTCACCTACAACGGGGTTGCCGATAGAAGACCGCGGAGAGTTGCCCCAATCATCCACACTTCCGTTGTCGTCGTAAGCCATCCAGAAGCGAGATGCTTACCCTTGTGATCCCTGCCAATGACCAGGTCAACCTCAAGGTCTCCAAAACGGTTCTTTCTGTCAACGGCGTGGCTCAGGATGTTAAGCTTCCTGCAACTGGTGCCTGGGGAGAATTCTCGGAAAAGTCTGTAGTGTTGATTCCTGCCACACTTAAGCGTGGCGGCAACTTCATTGATGTAAGTCCTGTGCCCAATGGTTCCAACTTTGCGGAACTGGACCGCATCGACTTCCTCCGCGTTAACCGCGATGCCATTCCCGGTAATGGCTTCGATAATGGTATCCGCATCCGTTTGAACGATAGAGATGAACTCGCCATGAAGGACGGAGGCTATGCCCTCTTCGAAAATGTGGTTACTGATTCCATTGCCAGCAATTCAGTTCGCGTTCAGGTGAAGGGTTCTTCTGGTAAGTTGACTCTTCGCTCAGGCTCCAAGTCCGGTACCGTAATTTCTGAATGTGACTTGGGCAAAGGAATTGCATCTGCTGGTGGCTGGAATGAAGTGGAATGTTCCGCTCTTGGTGGCGACGAGAAGCTGGCTGGCGTGCAGGATTTCTTCCTTACTGCAAGTGAGGTTTCTGGCGAAGTGGCTGTGGGAAACATCATGTTCAAGTCGAAGGCGGTAGAATCGGAATCCAGTTCTAGTGAAAACGCGGAATCTGGCAACACCGAATGTGTTGTTGATGATGGCGAGTGTGGAGGTTCTGCTATTCATGCGAAGGTTTGGCCGGTGGAAGCTCGCTATACGGTTGCCCGCATGGGTGATACTTATAGCGTTCGCTTGAACCGCAATGGTTTCCAGAATGTCTACCTCTTGAATTCCATGGGACAGGTGAAGTAACCTGTTGCCGAGAATTTTAAGATTTCCTAATTTTAAGCTATACGGGAGCTGGTTAAACCGGCTGAGAGGAAATTTCGCCTGGTAGCCGAGTTGGCGCCGCGTAGATTTCGACCGCACCTGATTTGGATAATGCCAACGGAGGTATGATGATTAAAGTCAATGGCATTGATGTTGAAACGGACGGCAAGTCCTTTGTCGGTAAGTCTGTTGCCGAATACCTTTCCACCACAAATTTCGACTGCAAGCGCATCGCTGTTGAAAAGAATGGCGATATTGTGCCAAAGGCCAAGTATGGCGAAACTCTCCTTGCAGAAGGGGATTCTCTGGAAGTTGTCAGTTTTGTGGGAGGGGGCTAGTTTGGAACCGCGCATGCCCTCACGAGAGGAAATGCTCTCTGCCTTGGTGGAACGTCAGGGGGCGGAAAACGTCCAGAAGTTGCAGGCGGCAACGGTTGCTGTTTGCGGACTTGGCGGTCTTGGTTCCAATGTGGCTATTTCCTTGGCACGTGCCGGCGTAGGCAAACTTATCCTTATTGATTTTGATTGCGTTGACGTGACCAATTTGCACCGTCAGCAGTACAAGGCTTGTCAGGTGGGAATGCCTAAGCCTGTTGCCTTGGCAGAAAACCTTCGTGAAATTGCACCCTATATTGAACTGGAAGTTCATCAGGCCCGAGTGACGGAAGAAAACCTGATGGAACTGGTAGGGAAGGCCGACATCGTTTGCGAGGCCTTTGACAATGCGGAGTGCAAGGCCATGTTGGTGAACGGTGTTCTGGAAAGCAACGCCGAACGATCTGCAAATGCTGCGGAAGGTTCTTCGCCAACTTCGAAGAGTGCTGCGCAGTTTCTGGTGGCGGCCTCCGGAATGGCTGGCTTTGGGGATGCCAACAGCATCCAGACTCGCCGCGTATCCAAGAAGTTTTATTTGTGCGGCGATGGCGTCAGTGATGTAAATGATGGGGTAGGGCTTGTGGCTCCCCGCGTCATGGCCTGTGCTGCCCACCAGGCGCAAACCGTAGTGCGCTTGATCTGTGGAATGGAGCCAAAGTAGTCCCACTTTTTTATTTTTCAAGAAAAATGTTGAAGTGTAGCTGGTTTCGTAACCCTCGCACCTCGAAGCTGCGAAGCAGCGACCTCAAACCTCAAAGCGCCTTTGGCGCGCCCTAATATATGGAAAACGATAAACTTGTTCTTGGCGGTCATGAGTTCAACTCCCGCTTTATTCTCGGTTCTGGCAAGTACTCCTTGAAGCTGATTGAGGCTGCGGTGCAGTACGCCGGTGCAGAAATCATTACCTGCGCTGTCCGCCGTGCCAATACCAAGGAACACGAAAACATCCTGGATTACATTCCCAAGAGTGCAACCCTTCTGCCCAATACTTCCGGTGCCCGCAACGCCGACGAAGCGGTCCGTATTGCACGCCTTGCCCGCGAACTGGGCTGCGGCGATTTCGTGAAGATTGAAATCATGCGCGACTCCAAGTACCTGCTGCCGGACAACTACGAAACCATCAAGGCTACTGAAATTCTTGCCAAGGACGGCTTCGTGGTGCTGCCTTACATGCACGCCGACTTGAACGTTGCCCGCGACCTGGTGAATGCAGGTGCCGCCGCAGTGATGCCTTTGGCCGCTCCCATCGGTTCCAACCGCGGTCTTTCCGCCAAGGATTTCATCCAGATCCTCATCGACGAAATTGAACTTCCCATTATCGTAGATGCTGGTATCGGTAAGCCGTCCCAGGCTTGTGAAGCTATGGAAATGGGTGCCGCTGCTGTCATGGCAAACACCGCTCTTGCTACTGCCGGTGACTTGCCTCGCATGGCCGCCGCCTTCAAGTCCGCCATCGAAGCTGGCCGCAACGCTTACCTCTCCGGTATGGGCCGTGTGCTGGTTCGTGGTGCCGCCGCCAGCGATCCCCTTACAGGATTCCTCCGCGACTAAGGATCTTTATATGAATCGTTTTTCTACCGCTATTTTCGTTCTTACCGTCGCGGCTGCAGCCTATGCGACTACTTGTCTTGATGCATATCGCTACGCTGATATGGGTGTTCATAGTTACATTCAAGTGTACGATGCGTATGTAGATAGCTCGTATCAATATTGGGCCGATGATGACTTCGTAATGTCAAAATATGAGTACGAGAATGGTGCAATATCCAAGATTACCAGGAATGATTCTGGTAAAGAAGTTGCTCAACAAATCAATATTTTTAATGATGATTCAAAGTTAAGCGGAACTGGAGAAGAATACTACTATCAGAAAAGTATCAACGGGGATACGATTTCGGTTTTATTCAAAATATTTGAAGACGGAAAGGAAATCGTTTTTTATGAGGCAAAATATTTTTCTTCGGGAATGACTCTTTATGAAAAAGAGTATAGTGAAAAGTATTGTGAAGAAGGGTCTTGCTATTCGGAGCTTAATGTTTACACGTATATAAGCAATGATACTTTGTATGATATTGTGGTTCAATCTTATGAAGATGGCTATTTGGACACAACACAGCATGAGATTGTAATTTTAGATTCTCAAGATCCCTTAAAATGTTCTGTGTGGTCTTATGAGGATGAAGATAGGGAATTCTACGAACACACAAAAATAGAAGTCATTGATGATGAAGGTGGATTTGTTGTTGTTTCTACGCGATTACACGATGGATATTTAAGAAAAGATTTTTTGCGTTATGTAGATGGCAAAGTTCCTGAAAATTGCGAGACGACTTCTGTCAAACGTCGTTTCATTTCAAAGCCTTCATCAAATAAAATGTTTATGCGAGATCTTAAAGGTCGTAAGCAGAACAAACGCGTACCTTATCACGTTATCTTTTAAGTGGTTGATTTTTTATGTCTGAAAAAGAATATCACGACGAACGTTATTTTATTGATTCCGATACCTTGTCTCCGGAAGCTCTGGAACGTAAGCACCGTCTGGAAAATGACCCTAGCTCCCGTACCAATCACATGGAATACATGAAGGGCATGGAAGTCATTCAGTCCGACATTTATGGCAAGGTCATGGGACATGTGGATTCCGTAGACTTCAGTAAGTACACTGCTCGTGATGTGCTGGCTGCTTTGGATCATCACACTTGCACCGTAGAAGATTTCAAAGCGCTCCTTTCTCCTGCCGCCGCTCCCTTCCTGGAAAAGATGGCACAGAAGGCAAAGCTGGAAACCAGCAAGCACTTTGGCAATACGGTCTATTTCTTTACTCCGCTCTACATTGCCAACTACTGCGAAAACTACTGCGTCTATTGCGGCTTCAACTGCTACAATAAAATCAAACGCATGCAGCTCTCTATGGAGCAGATCGAGCACGAAATGAAGGTCATCGCCGACAGCGGCATGGAGGAAGTGCTGATCCTTACCGGCGAAAGCCGCGCCAAGAGCAGCGTGGAATACATTGGCGAAGCCTGCAAGATTGCCCACAAGTACTTCCGTATGGTGGGTGTCGAAGTTTACCCCATGAACACCGACGAGTACAAGTACCTCCACGAATGTGGGGTAGACTACGTGACGGTCTTCCAGGAAACCTACGACAAGGACCGCTACGAACAGCTTCACCTGCTGGGCCACAAGCGCATTTACCCGTACCGTTTCGATTCCCAGGAACGGGCCCTTATGGGAGGCATGCGCGGCTGCGGTTTCTCCGCATTGCTTGGCCTTTCCGACTTCCGTAAGGATGCCCTGGCCAGCGCCCTCCACGTGTTCTATCTGCAGAAGAAATACCCTCATGCAGAAATGAGCCTGTCCTGCCCCCGCCTTCGCCCCATCGTGAACAACGACAAGATCAATCCTCTTGACGTTCACGAAAAGGAACTTTGCCAGGTACTGTGCGCCTACCGCATCTTCATGCCCTTTGTTGGCATTACCGTCTCCAGCCGCGAATCCAAGGAATTCCGCAACGGCATCGTAAAGATTGCCGCTACCAAGGTTTCCGCAGGTGTATCCACAGGCGTTGGCGACCACGAGGAAAAGTACAAGGACAGCGACGACGAGGTTAAAACCAAAACCGCCGACGTAAACGCCGGCAAGAAAACCTCCGATGCCGAGGGCGATGAGCAGTTCGAAATCAACGACAACCGTAGTTTCAACGCCATGTACAAGGATATTAGCGGCGAAGGCCTCCAGCCCGTGCTAAATGACTATTTGTACGTGTAGTTTAAACCATCGGGATGCCGTCGACTTGATTTTTATTTAGATTATTTGCGATGGAACAGGCGCTTTACTGGATTGCTTCTTTGACTTTCGCCATAATTCTGGCGATTTTCTTGTGGCATGCCTATACCTACAAGAACGAAGCCTCGCCTGTAGATAAGGCTTATCGAATTCTTGTTTCCTGGTGCGTGTTCTTTTGCTTGCAGGATGCCCTGTGGGGAATTGCGGCCATGCCCGAAGTTGGCCATCCGTCGCTCCTTTTTGGGATCACTACCGGATTCCATATTTTTACGGTAATCACGGCGTACGTCTGGCTTCATTTTGTTCTGGTTTATCTGGGCAGCGAAATTCACCACAAAAGGCTTTACCGTGCGCTGGTTCTTTTGGCGGTTGTTTTTCAGACAGCCTTGGTAATAAGGAATATTTTCGTTCCCACCATCTTTACCATTGGTCCCAATAACGAATACCGATGCGAAGCCTTTAGGCAGGTTGCGTTCTTTAACCAGTACTTTATCTATGTGTTGATTGGCTTGATTACTGCAATTTCTGCTTTAAGTAAGAAGGGGGATACCCGTAAGCAATATGCCGCCGTCTTTGTTTTCGTGTTGGCTCCCATATTGTGCGGCATATTCCAGTTTTTCTTCCCCAACGCACCTTTCTATGCTGTTGGCTATGCGGTAGGCTGTACAATCATTCACGTATTCATTGCATCAAGGGAGCATAACGATCGCCTGGTGCTGGCGTCTACTACCGATGAACTGACCCAGGTTTACAATCGACGTTCCTACGAAGAAGACCTTAAGCGATACGAGGATCATCCCATAGAAGATGACTTGATTCTTTTTTCTGTGGACTTGAATAGCTTAAAACAGGTTAATGATACCCTAGGTCACCTTGCTGGCGACGAACTGATCCAGGGGGCCAGCCTTTGCATTACCAACGCTTTTTCCGGCAGCGGCAAGGTTTATCGCGTGGGTGGCGATGAATTTATTGTTGTTGTACATTCCGATGAATCCGGCAAGAAATATAAGGACAGGCTTGAAAATGAAGTTGACCAGTGGAAAGGCCAGAGAATAAAGGACATGTCTCTTTCTGTTGGTTATGCCGCCAAACGGGATATGCCTAACGCCAGCCTGATGGAATTGAAAAAGTCTGCTGACCAGATGATGTATCATGATAAGGAACAGTATTACAAATCCAAGGGCGTAGACCGCCGAGGACAGCGCGAAGCCTTTGATGCCGTCTGCAATTCCTACACCAAGATTTTGAAGGTCAACCTGACGGCTGATTCCTATGGAATCATCAAGATGAACCAGGATGAGAAAACAGAACAGAAGGGCTTCTCCCATAAGATTTCCGAATGGCTTCATGGCTTTGGAAAGTCTGGGCAGGTTCATGCTGAGGACTTGGATGGTTATCTGGAAAAAACTTCCCTGGAATTCTTGCGTAGTTATTTTACGAAGGGTAACACCTCTCTGAGCATTTTCTATAGGCGACTCTCTGCCGATGGTTACCGCCGTGTGATGATGGAAATGATTCCCTCCGATGATTACACCGCAGAAAATCAGACCTTGTATTTGTACGTAAAGGATATTGGCGCAGCCCATGAAACTTGATACAACCCTCTACTTTATTACCGACAGTTCTACCGTTCCCGCCGAAAAGTTCTTACCTTCTGTGGAGGCCGCCTGCAAGGGTGGCGCCACCATCATCCAGCTTCGCGAAAAGAACAAGTCTACCCGCGAATACATGGAACTTGCCGCAAGCGTTCACGAAATCACCAGCCGCTATAACGTGCCTCTGATTATTGATGACCGCGTGGATGTTGCTCTCGCCATCGGTGCCGAAGGTGTTCATGTGGGGCAGACCGACATGCCCGTTGCTGTAGCCCGCAAACTCATGGGCCCGGGTAAAATCATCGGTGCTACGACCAAGACTGTCCCCCAGGCTCTGGAAGCCTACGAACAGGGTGCGGACTATTGTGGCGTGGGCGCCATTTATCCCACAACCACAAAGGTCGTCACCATCCTCACTTCCGTGGATACTCTGAAGGAAATCGTGAAGGCGGTGCCTATTCCCGTGAATGCCATCGGTGGCTTGAATAAGGATAACATCCATGTCCTGACGGGTTCCGGAATCGCAGGCATCTGTGCCGTTTCCGCCATCCAGAAGGCCGCTGATCCCGAGGCCGCCGCCCGCGAACTGAAGGCTGCCTTCCTGGCGCTGTAACCTATTGACGCGGCAGAACTGGCCCGACGAGTCCCGCATCTAGCCCGACGCATCGGCACTTAACCCGACGTTCCTGACTCCAAACTGATATTATGTTTAGACTTTGGCTGACCACTTGCCCCGATGATTTTGCCGGTGAATATGATGACATCGAAGAGATGTTCAAGCGAGGCCTTACCCGCCTGATCCTTCAGAAACGTCGCAATACGCCGGAGTCCTATGAACGTTGGCTCCTGTCCTTGTCCATGGAATACCGCGACCGAATCTGGGTGCGTGGTACTCCCGATCTGGCGGAGCAGTTGGATGTCCGTGGTTGCGTGGCCGAGGCTCAATCCCTGATGGGGCCGGTTCCCGAATCCTGGAAACGCGTAAACTGTATCGCTTACTGCCGCGACCTGGAACAGCTGGCCCAATTGCCCGAATGGGTGTCTGGAGCTCTTGTTGGCCCGATTTTTCAACCTTTATCCGGCCTTGAGCCGGTCAAAACGGTTGGACTAGACCTCCTGCAGTCCCACCTATCTTCTAATCCTCCCAAGTGCCCGGTTATCCTTTTTGGGGGTATCGACGAGGAAAATGTCCACCTTTTCAAGGAACTTCCCAGGGAATTTGGGGTGTCTGGCGCTTCTGTAATCGGTGGAATTTGGAACTACGCCGACTCCATAAATGCCTTTATTAAGCTAAACAGACTGTGCGTTTAATCACAGACTTTGTAAAAGTGTTTACTAAATAATTACAAAATGCGTTTTTTAAGCGAATTTCGCGAAAAATGTTCCAAATTGGAATAAAATAGATTGTTCTATTTGAAATTCTAAACATATATTATGGAACATGGAACGAGCAAGAGCAAAGATTTTAGTTATTGATGATACCAAGACGAATATTGAAGTCCTGGAGGGCATTTTATCTAACGACTATGATATTTTTGTTGCCTTGAACGGAAAAAAGGCTCTTGTTCTTACAGAAAAGGTTAAACCTGACCTGATTTTGCTGGACGTAATGATGCCCGAAATGGACGGTTACGAAACATTACGCCAGATGCATGCCCTAAATTTGGTGAATAATACTCCTGTTCTGTTCTTGACTGCCAAGGCAGATGCCAAAAGTGAGCAGATGGGACTGGATTTAGGTGCCGTCGACTATATTACTAAGCCGTTCAATCCTGATTTGGTACGTCTCCGTATCAAGAATCAGTTGGAATTTAAGCAACAGCGTGACCATCTTCATGAACTGGTTGAAGAGAAAACCAAGGATCTTCGTAAGACATTGAAGGTCATGTTGACCAGTTTGGGTGCCCTGGCTGAATACCGCGACCCGGAAACCGGCGCTCATATTAAGCGAACCCAGGTGTTGGTCCAGATGCTGGCCGAGAAACTGCAGAACCACCCGAAGTTCAGTCACGCTATTACTAGCAAGGAATATATTGATTTTTACGCTACGGCTGCACCACTCCATGATATTGGCAAGGTGGGTATCCCCGACGATATATTAAGAAAGCCGGCTAAGCTTACCGATGAAGAAAGGTTGGTTATGAGTACCCATGCCCAGATGGGTTATGACGTACTTCTGAATGCGACCAGGGAACTGAGCAATCATCCTCTGGTCAAGATTTGCGCAGATATTATTTTGAACCATCATGAACGCTGGGATGGCGAAGGTTATCCCAACAAGATTAAGGGAGAAGATATTCCTGTGGGGGCCCGCCTTATGTCTGTGGCGGATGTTTATGACGCTCTTGTATCTCGCAGGCCTTATAAGGAACCATATCCCCATGAAGTTGCCGTGGCCGAAATCAAGGCCGGTAGGGGAACTCAGTTCGACCCCGATGTGGTCGACGCCTTTATGGAAATTGCAGACATTCTTCCCGGTATTTACGAACAGTTCAAGGATGGCGCTCAGTAAGGAGTAGCTATTGACTCATAGTCCTTTAAACGCCCAGCGACGTAGGCTCAGAATCCGAATTCTGACGGTTTTTGCCGTCCCCGTGATTATCGCCTCCATTCTATTGGTCTTCCTTTTCTCATTGACCGTCAAGGAAATGATGATTGATTCCGCATACGCCAATACGGAATCGGCTTTGCAGGACAAAGTTCTCTCTGAAGTGGAAGCCTTGCTGAAAAACGACGAAGATAAATTTGTCGCTGCGGCGAAGCGTGTTCAGAATGCCAAGGAATCGGGAATTCGTTCCATTCTCTACAGGGTCTTGCAGTCTAGTGAAGATCTCGTGGATGTCTACTATGGGGGCAATGAAGGCGAATTTATATCTGCTAGGGGGGTAAAGCTGGAAAGTGGCCAGGCGGAATATCGTACCAAGGCCTGGTATCTGGAGGCTTCCCGTAAGAGGGGGCTCGCTCTAACTGGCCCTACAATCCGTAAGGATTTCGGTAAGCAGGTCATGACCATTTCTTACCCGATCTGGGATAAGAATCAGAAGTTCCGCGGCGCTGTGGCTGCCGATATTGACTTGCACAAGGTTCGACTTTCTCTTGGTGCTGTAGCCAAGGAAGAAGGTGGCATTACCCTTTTGGCCGGTAATGACAACGATAACCTGTTTACCTATTTCCCGTATGAAACCAACCGCGGCAAGGTTCTGCAGGATAGTGTAGAAAACCTGCTTCTGCTTGCCTTGAGCGAGTTTAAGCCCGATACTCTGATGGAAGGGAAAGTTGTCCGTTTTGAATTGACCAACGACCATCGACAGCGTCTGGTGTTCATGGTGGCTCCCATCAAGAAGATGCCCTTCTATGTGGTTCATGTGAGTCAGCAGAACAAGATCGTTGCCGGCGTAGACGAAAATTCCTCCAAGACCTTCCTGTTGGTGGCTCTGGTGGTGCTCCTGTTGATGGGTGGTGCCGCTATCGTTTCCCATACACTGTTTACCAAGTTCATTCAGCGGGACTTGAACGAAAGTGTCAGCTCCAGTACCCTTTTCGATACGCTTCTGGGGAGTGATAATTTTAGGATTATCCTGACGAACGATACCTTTGATATCTTGCATGCCAGCGCCTTTATTGCGGACTTCCTGAATGGTGGTGAAGATTTGAAGGGACAGATCCTGTTCAAGTTCTTCCCGTCGGACCAGTTCAATAAATTTGTGCATCGTGTGGCCATGGGTGGCGAAATGCACGCCAGCGAACGCAAGATTCTTGTGCCTGTGAAGAGTTCTTCCGGGGAAGTGGCGTGGTGGGGCATTTTCTTCCAGGTCCTTGTGGAAGATAACGGCGAAATGCGCTATCTGTTCATGATCAACGATGAAACTAGCGGCATCCAGAAGGATACCATTTTGGATACCATTATGCTTTCCGCAGACCATTCTATCCTGGTGATTTTTGATAGAGCCAAGCGTGTGAAGTACATGTCTAAGCAGTTGGCAGACTTCCTGGGCAAGGAATGGCGCAAGATGATCGGCCTGTCTCTGGATGAATTGAAGGAACAGGGACTGCCTGAATCGGTGATTACATCCTTAAAGGATACCTTTAGCAGGCGTGAAATCTGGAAGGATTCCTTCGTGCTTAAATCCCAGGACGGCAAGAGTGAAACCTGGTTCCGTGGGGAAGGCTGTACATTGATGGTGCAGGGGTCCGTCGTGGGCTACATGCTTTCCATGATCGACATTTCTGAAGTGGTGGCTGCCCGTGAAATTGCGGAGCAGGCTACCCAGGCCAAGAGTGAATTCCTGGCCAACATGAGTCATGAAATCCGTACCCCCATGAATGCCATTATCGGTATGGCGCACCTGATTTCAGAAACCCAGTTGGATGAACATCAGAGAGGATTTGTAGACCGTGTAAGTACTGCGGCCAAGTCCCTCCTTGGAATCATCAATAACATCCTGGATTTCTCCAAGATCGAGGCCAAGAAGCAAGAACTGGAAATTACCCAGTTGGTGCTTCGCGATGTGGTCAGCGATGTGGCTGCCCTGGCCGAAGTCCGTATTGCCGGACGTCCCATCGAACTGATTGTGAATGTGGATCCGGAAATTCCTGAAATCTTGATGGGTGACCCGCTGCGCCTTTCCCAGATTTTTACGAACCTGATTAACAATGCTACCAAGTTTACCGAGAAGGGCGATATTTCCCTGATCGTTTCCCTGGAATCCCGCACCGAGAACAGCGTCAAACTGAATTTCTCCGTGAAGGATACGGGTATCGGCATGACTCCGGAACAGCTTGGACGTCTCTTTAACGCCTTTACTCAGGCTGATGGCTCTACGACCCGCAAGTACGGCGGTACTGGCCTTGGCCTGGTGATTTCCAAGTCCCTGGTGGAATTGATGGGCGGTCAGATGCAGGTGGAAAGCGTGGCTGGCGTTGGATCTCGATTCTTCTTCAGTATTACACTCCCTGTTGCGGCCCAGTCTGTGGATCCCAAGTGGAAGAATCAGATTCGCTTTGCCGGAAAGAATGTCTTGCTGGTGGATGATTGCGAAAACCTCCGTGACGTATTGCGCCACTATCTGACCAAGCTAAAATGCATTGTAGAAGAGGCGGAGTCCGTTGACCAGGCCCTGGATCTTATTCAGGCGCATGAAGAGGCTGGCGAAGCTCCCTACGATATGTTCATCGTGGATTATGACATGCCGATCTTGAACGGCTTCGACTTCGTTCATGGTCTCGATGAAAAGATGATCCGGATTCCCAAGGTGTTGATGCACCCCATCCATTTTGACGAAAAGGATCTGACTGCGGCCCAGAATCTGGGATTCAGCAGCTTTGTTCCCAAGCCTCTGCAGATCAGTTCCCTGCTCAGTAGCATGGAAGAAGCCATGGGCTATGAGCTAACCTACCAGAAGGCTGTCAAGAAGGAAAAGAGCAAGATCTACTTTAAGGAAGCCAAGATCCTTCTGGTTGAAGACAACCAGATGAATCAGGAATTGGCGGTATCCCTGCTGAATAGCGTGGGTCTCAGTTCCATGATTGCTAACAATGGTAATGAAGCCCTGGACATGCTCCAGAAGGATTCCTTCGACCTGGTTCTCATGGATATCCAGATGCCCATTATGGATGGTCTGACCGCTACTAAGGAAATCCGTGCCCGCGAAGACGAGTACTTCAAGAATGTGCCCATTCTGGCAATGAGTGCCCGTGCCTTCCAGAAGGATACGGAAGAATGTCTAGCTGCCGGCATGAATGCCCATATTGTCAAGCCCATTGACCCCAGCCTCCTTTACGAGGAATTGGCCAAGTTCCTGGCGGTGGCTGCGGAATCCAGCAAGGTGGTTACGGACGGAGATAGTTCGGACCTGTCCCAGGAAGACAGTGAATTCCTTGCCAAGTTCCAGAAGATTCGCGACCTGGATGCCGAAGCGGGTCTGTACCATTCCAATAGCAATAGGAACGTGTTCCTCAAGATTCTGCAGGGCTTTGTCCGCGATTACGGCGGAACATCCTTCAACTTGCGCCAGATGATCGAGTCTGTCCGTTACGATGAGGCTGCACGAATTGTGCATACCATCAAGGGCTTGTGCGGAACCATCGGTGCGAACCATTTGCAGAACCTGGGCGCAACTCTAGAAAGTCAGCTTTCCCAGGGGCAGTGTAACGCCATTGATTTCAGTAACTTTGAGAAGTTGCTTCAGGAAATTACGTCTGACTTGGATGTAGTACTGTCAGGTATTGCGTCTGAGCAGGTTGTTGTCGCCAAGAAGAAAGATCCCAACGCCAAGGAAAAGCTTCAGAAGCTGGTAACGGAACTGAAGGACGCCTTGGATATCTGCTCCGCCACCCGCTGCAAACGCAGCCTGGATGAAGTGGAGGGAATCTCCTTCGAGAACAACCAGGACGTGCTTATTGGCAAGCTGAAGGAACTGGTAGACGATTATGACTTTAGCGAAGCCGCCGAAGTTCTGGAAAGTCTGGAAAAGACGATTGCCTAAAAACTAAAGGACCATGGCCGCAATAAAGGCTAGGGCTACGATAATTGCGGCGACGGTGCCTACAATGCCACCGAAGCCGCTTTTCTTTTTGGCATAAGGGCTGTTAGGATCGTCTCCAAATTCATTTTCCAGGATTTCCTCGTAGTCGGGGAGCTCTTCGTCTGCGAATTCGGCTCCATCTTTCCAGCCGGTGTTCTTGTCGCTACCGCAGTGGCGGCAGAAGGTGGCGTCGGGCTTGATTTCGGCCCCGCAGTGAGGGCAAATCATGGTAACGGAATTGTCTTTCATTAGCTCCAATATACAAAAGTTGCGTGAATTATTAATACATTTGTTGAACGTATGCAGAATTTAGACGGCTTGTATTTTTCGTTGCTACGGATTGCCTTGAATGTGACCACAGAATCCTGCTTGCCTCGGGCCTTGTCCGATGACGAATGGCGGTGGGTTCATGATTACTCCGTAAAGCAGTGCCTGGTTGGGGTGCTGTTTCGTGCTGTGGAAAAGTTGCCTCATGATCAGCGTCCCCCTCGAGAACTATTGCTACGGTGGTCGTTTGAATCTCATAAGATTCAGCTGGTAAATGAACGCATGAATAAAACGGCTGCCGATTTAACGGAGATGTTCTGTGGCCGAGGGTTGCATCCTGTTATATTAAAGGGGCAGGCGAATACGCTTCTGTATCCCGATCCGTTTTGCCGTCAGGCCGGCGATATCGATATTTTGCTGGAAGGTGGCCGCGAAGGTGTTTTGCGAACTCTAACGGAGATGAACCTGCACGTAGATGCCGAGGATGATGTTAGCGATCATCATGTGCATCTTGAGCCGGGCCTTTTTGGTGGTATTACGGTGGAAGTCCATTTCTGTCCGACGTCCAGCTTTTCTCCCTATAAGACGAGAGCCATGCTTCGTTTTCTAGATGGTGAGCTGGAAGAACTTCGTTCCTGTGCGGATTGTAGTTCCTGGAAGGTGGCTCAAGGTTTTTGCGTTCCGAGTATTCCCTTTGCCCTGGTAATGCAGTTGTCCCATTTGAGACAGCATTTTTTCAGTACCGGAGTGGGTTTGCGCCAGTTGGTGGACTATCACCAGCTGCTAAAGAATTCTACCGAAGAAGATCGGGTGCGCGTGTCGAAAATGCTGGGTGAATTTGGCTTGTTTCACATGGCCGGTGCCGTTATGTGGTTGATGCGTGAAGTGTTTGGTCTCGGTGAAAATCAGCTACTTTGCCCTGTAGATAAAAAACGAGGGAAGAAACTGCTTAATGTTGTTATGAACGGGGGCAATTTTGGACGATATGCGGCTGATTATCGGGTTCCTGTGCTAAAACGCTGGATTATTGACCGCAAACGTTTTATTTGGCTGTTGAAATTTGATGCCACAGAGGCGATTTGGCATGAATTGCGTTATTGGAAGACCACGATTTCCTTGATTCCTCGAAGAATAAGGCGGGGGAGGGTGGCTCTAGGGAATCGCTAACTTAATGATGAATCTGAAAAGGAGATGGCTTTCGTCATCTCCTTTCAGCTTTTCGGGAGTGTGTATGAAAAAATCCTTGAAAATGCGATTTTTCGGAGCTTTTACGGCTCGGAAACCTGCAGGCTGTAGCCTAAATTGACCTTGCCGCCTGCATTTCGTGTTCTTTGAATCTTGTATTCTACGCGTTCAGCGCCCTTGGGCATGCAAAAGTTGACCTTCTGGTACCCCTTGTTCTTGTGAGATGACGTGTAAGTCTTGATAATTTTGCTGCCAGCGCCAATAATATTGACCGTCAGGGTCATTTCTTGCTGTAATTTATTGCTGTGAGTAGGAGAATCGTCTTGTTGCTGCCAGGTTATAGACTTCTGCCACATCTTGCCGGGCTCAACTTCACCGGCATCTTCTATGTAGATGTATTCGCCCTTGCCTTTGGCATCAGGCTTGAAATGCGACTTATTGCCGCCAATCCAGTACCTTGAAGAGGTACCTGTGACAATGCTCATTTTATTCTCCAACAAAACCCAAATGTGATGAATATCACAAATATAGCATAACTATCTAATTGTGGCAATGGTGGTTGGTTAAAATGAAAGAAAAAATGTAGAGAAGGTGAAATCTTTGTAAAAATGGTTTATTTACTTCGAATTTTCGTAGGTTTTTAGTCTGTCCTTAATTTTTTAACTTTATAAGAAAAAAGAAAGTTTTGCTAGGGACAAATTTATAGTAATTTTGCGTTGTCTTGGTAGCATCCCTGCTGAGACTATTACACCTCAAAAATAACCCGTCGACGTTGCTGTCGGCGGGTTCTTTTTTTTACCTCTTACTTTGTTTTAATTTTTTATTTTGATTTTGTACAAAAAACGCCCAGCCATTCGGCTGGACGCTTTTTTGTTTTGCGTAGGGTATAGCTTGATACGTTGTAATCCGTATTTGGACTACGATTGGTAAAAATCTTATGTGTGTGGGGGGGGGTAGTATAGGTATGAGCTGAGTATACTATCAGCTTTATCTGTAGTTTCTTTGTTGACCTCGATGTAACCCTACGCATTTGTTAGATGCGTTTGCAAATATACAATAGTTTGTTCTGTACCGCAATGGGAAATGATGGTAATATTTTAAAATAAGATAAATATATTTTAATGTTGTGTGTTGTGTGATATGTTGTATGTTTAGTTTATTTTGCTTGTTGAGTTCTTTTTGTTAAGGTTTATGCAATCTGTTTTTCAACATTTCTTGAAGAAATCATTAATCGAGAGAGAGAAGCTTTTAAAAGTCCCCTATAATCTGAAATCGCCCTATTTTGGTGTGAAATTTGAATTGTTCTATTCGCCAAACGGTTTGTTTTGTTATTTTTTTTACATATTTTTGTGAAATTCACCTTTTTTTTCATCTAGGAAGGAATGGACTATGAAAAAGGCTTTAAGAACGGCTGTTATGGCTCTAGGCTTCGCTGCCGGTGCTGCATTGGCCCAGCCGGGTATTGAAGGCGGAACTGACGGTCTTCATCAGATCAATACCAAAACCCTTGGTATAGGTAATATGACTTTGGGTACTGGTGGTAATATTTCTACCAGTGCATGGGGTCTTTCTCGTGGCGGCGTATTTGAAATGGATGGCAAGCGTTATTCCTACAACGCTGCTGACTATTCCCAGGCTGGTAACATTTTCTTTGGCATGGGTGTCCTTGACTTCTGGGATATCGGTGTCGTTCTGCCTCTGTACTATGAACACGCCAATTCCGACGGTCCTTCCGGTGATGCAAACCAGTGGACCACCAGCCGTGGTGACCTGGATATGTGGATGAAGATCCGCGCTCCTTTCAAGTCCAAGGTGTTTAGCCTGGCTGCCATGTTGGACTTGTACGCTCCTACAGGTGAAATTGGTGCCGGCGTGCGTCCACGCCATGTGTGGTACTTGAACAGCGAAACTTATACCAGCCCGTTCACTGCTGGTGACTGGACCTTTGCGGCCGGTCTTGTAACAACTTTTGACTTTACCAAAGTTGGTTATCCCTTCCGCGTGAACGCAGCTGCCAGCTATGTCTACCCGGTTGATCTGGCCGAAACCAATGCTCTTGTGTATGCCGCTGGCGTAAACTGGATTCCCAAGAAATGGGTGGATGTGTTCTTGGAATATTCCGGCGAAATGCGTTTGCAGAGCAAGGGTAACCTGAAGTTCAGTCCCATGAATGATCCCATGCTCATTACCCCGGGTTTCCGTTTCCACTTGCCTTATAATGTTGATTTTGCTGTTGGACTTGAAGTGGCTGTTCGTACCTTCAAGAACCTGGGCTTCGATCACGATAAGGAAATAGAAGGTTGCGACGATGTTATCCTTTCCTATATCGGTGAAAATGGCCATACGGCTACTTATTGCTACGCTCCTACTCCCCTTATTTCTGGTGCCGCCGTGCTTAGCGTTCGTTTCGATCCGTTTGGCCCCAAGGACACCGACAAGGATGGTGTTCCTGACGAACAAGATAAGTGTCCCAGCACTGCCAAGGGGATTAAGGTCGGTTCCGATGGCTGCCCCCTGGATAGCGACAAGGATGGCGTGATCGATGATCTGGACAAGTGCCCCAACACTCCGGCTGGTAGCGTTGTGTTCTATGATGGCTGTATCGATACTACCGGTACCCGTCTGAAGGCTGAAGAAGATGCCCGTAACAAGGCTAAGGCTGATTCCGCAGTTAGCGCCAACGCTCGTGCCCTGATCTTGGATTTGGATGGCGATGGCATTCTGGACGACAAGGACAAGTGTCCAAATACTCCGGCTGGCGTTCCTGTTGATTCTACCGGTTGCCCCATGGACTTTGACCACGACGGCGTGAACGACGCCCAGGACAAGTGCCCCAATACTCCGGCTGGTACTCCTGTAGATTCTGTAGGCTGCCCCATGGACTTTGACCACGACGGCGTGCCCGATCACCTGGACAAGTGCCCCAATACTCCGGTAGGCATCGAAGTGGACATTAACGGTTGTAAGATGGACTCCGATAAGGATGGCATCCCCGATACTCAGGACAAGTGCCCCGGTACTCCCGAAGGCATGCCTGTTGACTCTATCGGCTGCTCTCTGGACTTTGACCACGACGGCGTGCCTGACATGAAGGACAAGTGCCCCAATACCTTGCCCGGTATCCGCGTCGATGAAAATGGCTGCCCCCTCGACAAAAAGGAAGACCTTGACCAGTTGAAGAAGGGCATTCAGTTCAAGACAGGTTCTGCAACCCTTACCAAGAGCAGCTTCGGTACCTTGGATGACGTTGCCGCCCTCATGCGCAAGATTCCCAACGCCAACCTAGAAGTTCAGGGTCACACCGATGACAAGGGCTCCGACGAAAAGAACATGAAGCTTTCTCAGGATCGCGCCCAGGCTGTGGTGGATTACCTGATCAAGCGTGGTGTTGAAAAGGATCGCCTCCGTGCTGTTGGCTATGGCCGCACCATGCCTTTGGCAGACAATGTAAATGAAGATGGCCGAGCCCAGAACCGCCGAGTGGAACTGGTTCCGTTCGAAAAGTAATTCTTTTATATCGACATTGAAAAAGAAGCCTCGCTCTGGGCGAGGCTTCTTTTTGCGTAAAGCTGTAAAGTATAAAGCGAAAAAAGTTCTTTAGTCCTTTTTCGGCATCTGCACGGCGATATGGATGTCCTGCAGCTGCTGCAGATCCACTTCGCTGGGGCACTGGTCCATGGGACTGGATGCGCTGGTGTTCTTCGGGAATGCGATGTAGTCACGGATGGATTCTTCACCTTCCATGGTTGCAACAACGCGGTCCAGACCGAAGGCCAGACCACCGTGGGGAGGAGCGCCGAACTTGAAGGCGTCCACGAAGAAGCCGAACTTTTCCTTAACCTGTTCTTCGGTAAGACCGAGGAGGCGGAAAACCTTTTCCTGAACTTCAGGGTTGTGGATACGCACGGAACCGCCACCGATTTCAACACCGTTAAGAACAAGGTCATAAGCTTCGGCGTTGCAATCCTTCAGGTTGCCGGAGAGCATCATGTCCAGATGTTCGGGCAGCGGGTTGGTGAACGGGTGATGCATAGCCATGTAGCGGCCTTCGGTATCGCTGTATTCGAACATGGGGAATTCAGTGATCCAGACAAATTCGCGCTTCTTCGGGTCACGGAGACCCTTGATGCGAGCCACTTCGAGACGGAGCTGACCCATAGCGGTAGCTGCAATCTTTTCGGGACCTGCGATGAAGAACATCATGTCGCCGCACTTAGCACCGACTGCATCGCGGAGTTCGTTGAGCTGTTCGGTAGTGAAGAACTTGCCGACCTGAGTTTCCACTTCGTCATTTTCCTTGACGCGCATCCATACGAGACCCTTGGAACCGTACTTAGCAACGTAAGCGGTGAGTTCGTCAATCTGCTTACGGGTGAAGTCAACGCAGCCCTTAGCAGCGATACCGCGGATCTTGCCACCAGCGGCAACGCAGTTCTTGAACACGCCGAATTCGCTCTTGGCACCGATTTCGGAAACGTCATGGATTTCGAGGTCAAAGCGGAGGTCCGGCTTATCGGAACCGTACTTGAGCATTGCTTCTGCCCACTTCATGCGGCGGATCTTCTTGGGTGGTTCGAAGTTCCAGACCTTACCGAGAACTTCGGTAACGAACTTATCGAACATGCCCATCACGTCGTCCTGGTCTACGAAGGACATTTCGACGTCGATCTGGGTGAATTCCGGCTGACGGTCGGCGCGGAGGTCTTCGTCACGGAAGCACTTGGCGATCTGGAAGTAGCGGTCCATGCCAGCGATCATGAGGAGCTGCTTGTACTGCTGCGGAGACTGGGGGAGAGCGTAGAACTTACCAGCGTTCACACGAGAGGGAACCAGGTAGTCACGTGCGCCTTCCGGAGTAGACTTACAGAGAACCGGAGTTTCGATGTTTTCGAAACCGTTTTCATAGAAGAAGTGGTAGACTTCCTTCAGGAACTTGCTCTTGAGCATGAGTTTCTTCTGGATCCACGGGCGACGGAGGTCCAGGTAACGGTACTGGAGGCGGAGGTCGTCGTTTTCCTTACATTCTTCGTTGGGGTCGTTGATGGCCAGGGGAGAAGTGAGGGCTGCGTTCAGGATGGTAAGTTCGCTGATCTTCACTTCGATTTCGCCGGTAGCCAGCTTTTCGTTGGTGTTGCCTTCTTCACGGGCATAGACCTTACCGGTAACGCAAATCACGTATTCGTTACGGAGAGTTTCTGCGTTCTTGATAACGTCGGCATTGTAATCCGGATTGAACACAATCTGGGTCTTGCCATACTTGTCGCGGAGGTCCACAAAAATCACACCACCGTGGTCACGGCGACGATCCACCCAACCACAGAGAGTTACGGTCTGGCCAACATCTTCCTTACGGAGCTGGCCACAGTTATGAGTACGTTTCATTGTATTACCCTTTGGTATAAAAAATTTACGGGCGTAAATATAGAAACAGGAGCGTGGTGTGACAAAAGGCTACTCCGATTTTTGGGATAAATTCGGGCCTTGAAGTTCTTTTTCCTGATATGGATGGACGTCTGATAAAAAAGGTCTAACTTTTATAGATAAGCTTTAAAATCCATAATTAGAAATTCTCTAATGTATAAGCAAAAGTTATAGTTTTTCGTAAACTTTGTATAATAAAATTTAACATTCACGAAATCGGACCTTTTTTTAGAAAAAAAATGAAAAAATCGGAAAAATTTTATGAAAACTGCGACTTTTTGATAAAAAACCTTGTATATTCTTACCGAAATTTTTCAAAAAGTCCCTAAAAAGGGCTTCTTATTGTTATTGGAGATAAAATATGGCAGAAGATTTGCAATACCTTATGGAACGCATCCAGAAGGATGCTGTTGACAAGGCAGAAAACGATGCAGCAGCAATTATTGCTAAGGCAAAGGAAAAGGCAGCCGAAATTGTCAAGGCCGCCGAAGCCGAAGCTCAGGCAAAACTTGCCAAGGCCGATAAGGATGCTGAAGCATTTACCGAACGTAGCGAACGCACTCTGGAACAGTCTGCACGCGATCTTCTTCTTTCTGTAGGCAAGAATCTTCAGGATATGATTCTTAACCTGCTCTCCCTCCAGGTCGAAAAGTCCCTGGACGAATCTACCGTCAAGGAAATGCTCCTTTCTCTGGCTAAGGGCTACAGCGCCCACGTCGAAGTGGACTTCAGCGAAGAAGATGCCAAGAAGCTTGCTTCCTTCGTTACTGGCGAATTTGCAAAGCAGCTTTCTAACGGTGTTGAAGTTTCCAGCGATAAGGGTGTCAAGTATGGCTTCCGCGTCAAGCTGGACGGTGGCAAGGTCACCCACGAATTTACCGAAAAGGCAATGGCAGACGCTCTTTCTGCATTGCTCCGCCCGCAGCTGGCCAAGGTCGTTAACGCTGCAGCACAGGCAAAGTAATTAAGGCGAATCAATGAGTTCTCCTTCTTATTTAATGGCTTCATTGCCGATGATCAACCTGGGAGATGTTCCTCCTGTGACTATGGATGATTTCCGTAGCCGCTGCGAAGGTGCTCTGGACCAGGCTGAACTTGAAGCTTTGAACGCCTTGCTTAACAATGAACCGTCTGACGATGAATTCGTACAGTCCTATCAGGCTCACGAGATTCAGATGAAGAACGTTTCCGGCAGGCTCCGCGCCCAGGCATGGGGCCCCGATGTTCGCTTTAGCGAAAAGAGCTTTGCCGGCTACGACGTCTATTTCGCCAAGATGATTCAGGATGCATTTGCCAAGTCCAATCCTATGGAAAAAGAGCAGGATCTGGACAAGGCCCGTTTTTGGCTGGTTGATTGCCTCGCCGGTGTAGGGGAGGAAACGGTCAAGCACGTATATGCATACGCAATTAAGCTCCAAATTTGTGCACGTTGGGCCCGCCTTTCTGAAAAGGCCGGCGACGCTGCTGTACTCAACGTTATTAATGCAAACGATCCTGACTTTGTTCAGGAATGACCGGAGGTCCATTTTCAATGGCTAGTATCGGAAAAATCATCGGTGTGAACGGTAACTTGATTCGCGTCAAGTTCGAAAGCGCCGTGTCTCAGAACGAAGTGGCTTATGCCAAGTTGCCCTCCAAGAATAAGGATGGCAAGTCCGAAATTATCCCGCTGAAGAGCGAAGTGATTCGTATCCGTGGCGACTACGCAGAACTTCAGGTGTTCGAAGATACCACTGGCCTTAAGGCTGGCGACGAAGTCGAATTCACTGGCGAACTGCTTTCTGTGGAACTTGGACCTGGTCTTCTGACTCAGGTGTTCGACGGTCTTCAGAACCCCCTGCCCGAACTTGCCGAACAGTGCGGCTTCTTCCTGCAGCGCGGTAAGTATCTGCCGGCCCTCCCTCGTGATAAGAAGTGGGCCTTTACCCCGGTTGCAAAGCCTGGTGACGTTTTGGTCGCCGGTGATACCATCGGTACCGTACCCGAAGGCGTGTTCACCCACCGCATCATGGTGCCTTTCAAGGTTCTCGGCAAGGTGACCGTGGAATCCGTCGTTCCTGCTGGCGAACATGTCGTTGAAGACGTCGTCGCAGTAGTCAAGAACGAAAAGGGCGAAAAGATTGAAATCAAGATGGTCCAGACCTGGCCGGTGAAGATGCCTATCAAGGCTTTCGAAGAACGTCTTCGCCCCACCAAGCCGCTGACCATGCAGCAGCGCATTGTGGATACCTTCTTCCCTGTGATGCAGGGCGGTACCTTCTGTACTCCGGGCCCCTTCGGTGCCGGTAAGACTGTGCTGCAGCAGCTCATGAGCCGTTACGCAGACGTGGACATCGTGATCCTGGCCGCTTGCGGTGAACGTGCTGGTGAAGTGGTAGAAACCCTTCGCGAATTCCCTGAGTTGATCGACCCCCGTACCGGTAAGTCCCTCATGGAACGTACCCTTATCATTTGTAACACTTCTTCCATGCCGGTGGCTGCTCGTGAAGCTTCCGTTTACACCGGCGTGACCCTGGCTGAATACTATCGCCAGATGGGCCTGAACGTGTTGCTCCTGGCTGACTCTACTTCCCGTTGGGCACAGGCTCTCCGTGAAATGTCCGGCCGTCTGGAAGAAATTCCGGGTGAAGAAGCCTTCCCGGCATACCTGGAATCTGTGATCGCAGCCTTCTACGAACGCGGTGGCGTTGTTCGCCTGAAGGACGGTTCCACTGGTTCCGTGACCATCGGCGGTTCCGTTTCTCCGGCAGGTGGTAACTTCGAAGAACCGGTGACCCAGGCTACCTTGAAGGTGGTGGGCGCATTCCTCGGCCTTAGCCGTGAACGTTCCGACCAGCGCCGCTTCCCGGCAATCCACCCGCTGGATTCCTGGTCCAAGTACGAAGGCATCATCGATTCCAAGAAGGTTGCCGATGCCCGCAAGATTCTTGCTGCTGGCGTTGACGTCAACAACATGATGAAGGTGGTGGGTGAAGAAGGTACCTCTATCGATGACTTCATTACTTACCTCAAGTCTGAATACCTGGATGCAGTCTATCTGCAGCAGGACGCATACCACGAAATCGACGCAGCCTGCACTGGCGACCGTCAGAAGTATGTGTTCGGCAAGGTTTATGAAATTCTCAAGACTCCTATGTCCTTTGCAGAAAAGGATGTTGCACGTACCTTCTTCCTGAAGCTCACTCAGGCTACCAAGGACTGGAACCGCGTTGCAATGGATTCCGCAGAATTCAAGGAAATTGAATCCAATATTACTGCTTCCGTGAAGGAGGTAACTGTCAATGCATAATGTTGCTTACCATCGTATTGAACGCATCGCCGGTTCTGTGATCTCTCTGAAGGCAGAAGGCGTTGCCAACCAGGAACTGGCTCAGGTTACTAGCTCTTTCGGTACTTCTCTCGCCCGTGTAATCCGTATTGACGGTGACATGGTTGACCTGCAGGTTTTCGCAGGCGCCCGTGGCGTTTCTACCGATTCCGAAGTCCGCTTCCTGGGCGAACCCATGAAGGTTCCTTATTCCGAAGCTCTCCTTGGCCGCGTGTTTAACGGTGCTGGTCAGCCCCGTGACAACGGTCCGGAAGTCGATGGCGAACGTATCGCAATTGGCGGCCCTTCCGTGAACCCCGCAAAGCGTATTATCCCGAAGACCATGGTCCGTACCGGTATTCCCATGATCGACGTGTTCAATACTCTGGTGGTGTCTCAGAAGCTCCCGATTTTTTCTATCGCTGGTGAACCGTATAACGAACTTCTTGCCCGTATTGCTCTGCAGGCAGAAGTGGACGTCATCGTTCTTGGCGGTATGGGCCTGAAGCACGACGACTACCTGTACCTCAAGGACTTCCTTGAAAAGAACGGTGCTCTTAGCCGTACCGTGATGTTCATGCACACTGCATCTGACCCCATTGTGGAATGCTTGCTGGTGCCTGATGCATCACTCGCTGTTGCCGAAAAGTTTGCAACCGAAGGTAAGAACGTTCTGGTGCTTCTCACCGACATGACCAACTTTGCAGACGCCATGAAGGAAATCGCAATTACCATGGAACAGATTCCTTCTAACCGTGGCTATCCTGGCGACCTTTACTCTTCTCTCGCTAGCCGTTACGAAAAGGCTGTGGACTTCGAAGGTTCCGGTTCTATTACCATCCTTGCCGTTACCACCATGCCTGGCGATGACGTGACCCACCCGGTTCCGGATAACACCGGTTACATTACCGAAGGTCAGTTCTATCTGCGTAAGGGCCGTATCGAACCGTTCGGTTCTCTGTCTCGTTTGAAGCAGCAGGTGAACGGTAAGACCCGTAGCGACCACCGTACCATTATGAATACCATGATCCAGCTCTACGCTTCTTACAAGGAAACCCTTGAAAAGCAGTCCATGGGCTTTAACATGAGTACTTGGGACCAGAAGCTGTTGAAGTACGGCCAGCGTTTCGAAAAGGAAATGATGGACCTGTCCGTGAACATTCCTCTGGAACAGGCTCTGGATCTTGGCTGGACCATTCTTGCCGACTGCTTCCAGCCCGAAGAAACCGGTATTCCTTCCAAGATGATTAGTCAGTATTGGCCCAAGAAGGGGTAATTAATGGCTAAAGTCAAGTTAACCAAAAACGCCCTCAAGGCGGAACGCGACGCATTGAAGCGCTTCCAGCGCTATCTGCCCACGTTGCTGTTGAAAAAGCAGCAGCTGCAGATGGAAATGCGTACGCTCCAGGAGAGGGTGATGGCAAAGCGCGAGGAGGAAGACAAGCTCCGCAAGAGCATGTCCTCCTGGATTTCGCTGTATGCCGAACCTATCGATTGGTCGAAGTACCTGTCGGTGAAGGAAGTGCGCCAGGGCGAAGGTAATATCGCCGGTGTCCGCATTCCTACATACGATGGGGTAGACTTCAATGTGACCATCCCTGACTTCTTTACTACGCCGGTTTGGCTGGACGACGGTATCCGCAGTCTGCAGGGCCTTATTTCCCTGCGCCTGGAACGCCGCGTTCTCGAAAAGCAGTACGAACTTCTTTCTCAGGAACTTCGTACCACAAGCCAGCGCGTGAATCTTTTCGAAAAGGTCAAGATTCCCGAAGCCAAGGACAACATTCGCAAGATTAACATCTTCCTGGGTGACCAGCAGACCTCCGGTGTGGCCCGTAGTAAGCTTGCCAAGGGCAAGTCTACCGCTCGTGCCGCAGCACAGGATGCCGCAGCCGCTCAGGACAAGGGGGTAGCCGCATGATTACTCCTATGAAGAAAGTAACCATTCTCTGCCTGGACAAGGAACGCGAGGCTTCTCTTGAAAAGCTCCGCGAGATGGGCGTCCTTCATGTAACCCCGCTGGTAAATCCCACGGGCGTAAAGCTGAATGCCGCCAAGTCCAAGGTCATGCGAATCCGCAAGGCTCTCGAGGCAATCCCCGCCAAGGCAGGGAAGGATGCCGTCGCTCTTGACGCATCTGTTGCTTCTCAGCCCGCAGTCGAAGCCGTGCATCAGATGGTGCAGGTCAAGAAGGACGCTACGGACGAAATCTCCAAGCTCCATAACGACCTGAATCGTCTGAACAACTTCGGCAATCTGGACCCGCAGACTGTTAAGTCTCTGGAAGAGAGCGGTGTTTTCGTAAAACTCTATGAAGTTGATCCCAGCAAGACTATTTCTGCTGATGACGGCGCCGTTGTGTTGCCCTTCGGTCAGAGCCTTACTGGAAATCTCTTTGCCGTAATAAACAAGGGTGAAGCTCCTGCAGCCGTAAAGGATGCCGTTGAACTTCCTCTGCCGTCTATGTCCTTGGCCGAAATGCGCCAGAAGTTGGAAGCCGCCAATGCAGAACTTGCAAAGGCCGACAAGACTCTGGAAGGCCTGGCCGCCAAGCGCTCCGAAATCGATTCCGCATTGGTTGACGCCGATGAAGAATACGACCTTCAGGAAGCTTCTAGCGGAATGCTGGCTGGTGCAAGCATCGCCATGATCCAGGGTTTCGCTCCTGCAAATCGCATGGGTGAAATTCAGGAAGCCGCAAAGGCTAATGGCTGGGGCGTCCGTGAAGAAGATCCTTCCGACGACGACATGGTGCCCACACTTTTGACTCACAAGCCCATTGCGAAACCCATGCAGTTCCTGTACGATATTATCGGTATCGTTCCGGGCTACAAGGAAATCGACGTTTCCGCAGTGTTCCTGGCTTTCTTCAGCCTGTTCTTTGCTATCATCGTTGGTGATGCCTTCTACGGAGCTCTGTTCCTGGCACTCACTATCGTTGCCCGCAAGAAGGCTCCGAAATCCAAGAGTGCAGGCTTTAGCTTTATGTACCTTATGAGTGGTGCTACCATCGTTTGGGGCATCATGAATGCAAGCTATCTTGGTTTGACTCCGGAAATTGCTCCCTGGGTTGCAAATCTTGATTTGGCTAATGCATCCTTCTGCCCTGAAGGCCTGAAGAATGCCATGCATTGGATCCGTCAGTCTTCCAACATGCAGTTCTTCTGCTTCTGCATTGCAGTGGTCCATCTGACTATTGCACACGTTTGGAATGTGGTTGTCCAGATCCAGCGTAAGAGTACTACAGCTCTGGCTCAGGTTGGCTGGCTGTTCTCCACCTGGTACATGTTCTTCCTGGCAGGAAACATGGTGCTGGGCGAAAAGGTCCCGGAAGTGTTCAGAAACTTCTTCAGCGGTCCTACTTCGGCTCCGATGATCTACGTGCTCATCGCTGGCGTAGTACTTCTGGTGCTGTTCTCTGTGCCCCCTTCCAAGCTCAAGGAAGAATGGATTTCTATCCCCATGCTCGCCTTGAACATCGTGAACAACTTCGTGGATGTGATTAGCTACATCCGTCTGTTCGCAGTGGGCCTTTCCGGTGCTGCCATCGCAGAATCCTTCAGCGAAATGCTTTCGCCCATGTTCGGTTCTGTTGGCGGTCTCCTTGGTGCAGCCATTGTGCTACTCTTTGTTCATGCCCTGAACATTGCACTTGCCGTCATGGGTGTGGCGGTTCACGCAGTGCGTTTGAACACCCTAGAATTTTCTAACGGCCTTGACCTGCAGTGGAGCGGTTTTGGCTTTAACCCGTTCAAGAAACGGAAAAACGTTTAATAACAACAAGTAGAGGATAAAAATATGTTAGATCACGAAACCATGGTAACTCTCGGCAAGATGGGTGCAGCAGCAGCTCTCGGCCTCGGTGCTCTCGGTTCTGCTCTTGGTTGCGGTACCGCTGGTATGTCTGCAATCACCGTATGGAAGAAGGCTTACGCTCAGGGCAAGAGTGCTCTCTTCACTCTCCTTGTGTTTGTGGGTGCTCCCATTTCCCAGACCATTTACGGCATGCTCCTGATGAACTTCATCCTGGGTGCTGCAAATGCAGAAAACTTCAACAACTGGGCTGCTTGCCTCGGTGCCGGTATCTTCGGCGGCCTCGGCATGATGGCTTCCGCATGGTTCCAGGGTAAGGCTGGTGCTGTTGCTTGTGACGCTCTGGGCGAAACCGGCAAGGGCATGGTGAACTACCTGATGGTTCTCGGTGTGGTCGAAACCGTTGCTCTGTTCGTCATGGTGTTCGCAACCCAGACCTTCGCTTAGTAGGTATGAGGACGCCTTACTTTTGTAAGGCGTTGGGGTATGAGGTCGTGCCTTAGGCACTAGAGGCTAATGGATAATATCAAACGCCTTGATTTAATTGAAAAGACCTCATTCCTCTAGGCGCTATTGCGCCGACCTCAAAGCGAACGTAGTTCGCGTCCTCACTCCTATAAGGAATTGAATATGGATCAAGAAACAATAGTGACTCTCGGCAAGATGGGCGCCGCCGCGGCTCTCGGTCTTTCCGCTGTCGGCTCTGCAATGGGTTGCAGTACTGCCGGCATGGCGGCGATCGGTTCGTGGAAAAAGGCCTACCTTAAGGGGAAGAACGCTATGTTCACCTTGCTTGTTTTCGTGGGCGCACCTATTGCGCAGACGATTTATGGCATGCTTCTGATGAATACCATCCTGAATGCAGCCAACAAGCCGGATTTCCATAACTGGGCTGCTTGCCTGGGCGTGGGTATCTTCGGTGGACTGGGCATTATGTTCTCCGGCTGGTACGTAGGCAAGGCCGCCTCCAACGCCTGTAATGGCTTGGGTGAAACCGGCAAGGGTCTTGTGAACAGCTTGATGGTGCTTGGCGTGGGTGAAACCGTTGCCTTGTTCATCATGGTGTTCTCGATGATGCTGGTGAGCTAAAAAAGGTATGAGGTACGCTCGTACACTCGCTTGAGGTATGAGGTCGGCCCTTGGCCTTTGAGGCTTTATTAAGAACCTCGTGCAGATTCTGCATGGGGTTCTTTTTTCTATTTTTGGCTAAGTAATGTCGCAGTTCTTGAAAAGATTTAACAGGTTCCTGGTGGTCAACGGCTATATGCCGAAGATTTTCTTGGCTGCGTTTATTGGCTTTGTGACTGGTGTGGTGGCTGTTGCCTTTCATTTTGGCCTTGAGTTTGCCAGCGCACTGGTGCGTAAACCTTGGACCGGTGAGAATGCCTTGCCCTGGTGGACTTTTGCCGTAATGCCTGCGGTTGGCGGCCTCATTGTGGGTGTCATTATTTACGCAATCGCCAAGGCTCCCGAAACGGCCGGCCAGGGTACCGATAACATGATCAAGTCCTTCCATCACGAGGGGGGCAAGATCCGCAAGCGTGTGGCTCCGATAAAATTCCTGACCAGCATTATTACCTTGGCGACGGGTGGCAGCGCTGGTTATGAAGGCCCTATTTCACAAATCGGTTCCGGAATCGCCTCCACTGTTTGTCATGGTTTTAACATGCCCCAGACATTGCGTCGTCAGTTCACCTTGGCGGGAACGGCTGCAGGTCTCGGTGCAATTTTTAAGGCTCCGCTGGCAGGCGCTTTAACTTCGGTAGAAGTGCTTTATCGAGAAGATTTTGAATCCAACGCCTTTGCCACATCCATCGTTTCGTCGGTGGTGGCTTTTACAATCTACATTGCCTTTGTAGGAACTGCCCCGGCTATTGCGGGTGTTCCGATTTTCCCCTTTACCAACGGCGTTGAACTTTTAGCTTGTGCCCTGTTGGGCATTCTCTGTTTCCCCTTTTCTTATTTGTATGTTCGTTGCTACAACGAGTCTGAAACCCGTTTTGCACGCTGGCAGATTCCCAACTGGACAAAACCCGCTATTGGCGGCCTCATGATTTCGCTGCTGGTGCTGGCTTACCCCGAAGTAGCCGGTGGCGGATTTGAATTTATTGGCGAGGTCATGGGAGCTATGTTGCCCCATACCGTATGGGGTGTGATGCTGTTGCTGGGCATTGTGCTGGCAAAAATCTTGGCTACGGGGCTTACGGTGGGTTCTGGCGGATCCGGCGGCGTGTTCGGCCCTTCGCTGTTTATTGGTGGAGTTCTGGGTGCCATGTTTGCGGGCATCTTGGAACTGGTGGCTCCGGGTGCAATCCGCGAACCTGAGATGTTTATTCTGGTAGGTATGGCTGCCTTTTTTGCGGGGGCCGCCAAGGCGCCCATTGCCGGTGTGGTTATGGTCTGCGAAATGACTGGTAGTTATAGTTTGCTGCCTGGGCTTTTGATTGCGGCTGTTATGCACATCTCGTTCTCTCGAGGTTGGAGCATTTATAAAAGTCAGGTGGTGAACAAGTTTGCCTCGCCGGCTCATCGTGGCGACATGGATCAGGATGTTTTACGAATTACCACCGTTGGTGATGTGATTGAACATTGCGAAATGAAGACCCTCCGTGCAGAGGATTCCCTGTTTGATGTTTTGAAGGACATCGAGGTGGATTACGTCTATCCTGTCTACGAAGGAACTTCCAAGACTCCGACAGGATTGTCCAAGCCTCATGATCATTCGGGAACGTACATAGGATTGTTGGACATGTCCATCGTGAAGAATGCCTATATCAGTTCGCCGGACTTGATTCAGCACTTGCTGATTTCTGACTGTACAGTAAAAGCTCCGATGCTGAATGAATCCATGGACTTGCATTCGGCATTGAAGATTTTTGTACGAACGTCTATGAATGAGCTGTGTGTCAAGAATAAGAATGGTGATGTAATAGGCGTGTTGAGTCACGCAGCCATCTTTAAGGCTTACGATAAGATTGTAAGGGATTCGCAGAAAACTGATGAATTATAGAGAAGAAGTGAATGAGTATATGCCTGGTGATGTGATGTGGTCGGACATCTAGACTGTTACGCTGTACACATTCAGGGTAGCTTGTTTCAACGTGTGGTCAAAACCTACAGAATAAGTGCTGATGGGACTTACACTGTTGATGGACGTTCTAATGTTGGACTTGTAAGAGTGACGACTGAGATGAATTCTCTTGGTATCTATGTGTACAATATGTATCTGCTGCATAGCACGGGTATTGAGTATTACCATTATGGAGAAAATGGTCAAGAACGATTCTTGGGTGTTCGTGCTTCAACTACATATAATCCCCTGGAACAATTTTATTGAAGTTTACCATCCCGGAGGAATTAGTCCTTGACCTTGTTCAACGTGATGGCTGAAATTGCTCCGGCAGGTGTGTTGCTGTTTGTCAATGACTATTCTAATTATCTTTATGGAGTTTCTTTTAATACGCGAGTGGTGGTGGCTGGGGATTGAACGTACAGTACAATCTGCCTTAGGTTCCTCGCAAGTTCTTAGATAATACCGCGCAAATCGTCCACTGCATTTAGGTAATCGCTGAGGTTTCGGGCCTTGGCGATTTTCTTTATGATGCGTTTTTCCAAAACGGCGTAGGTCCAGAAGGGGCGAAGTTTGTCCAGGATTTGGGCGTCGTTCTGGAGGCGCTTGCGGTAGTTATCCAGAATGGAATCGTGGATTTTTAGGAGCGCAGAAAGAAGGCTCGTTTGGGACTGCGCAGGGGACTGCGCTTGAAATTGCACGGCGAGTGCTGGATTGGCCAGGAGCCCGCGACCGATCATGATTCCCTTGAGGTTCGGGAAGCGGCGTTCAATAGCCTGAATGTCTGAGAGGCTGGTGACATCGCCGTTGAATATGACAGGGTGGCGGCACTGGGAATAGAAGGCTTCGAATGCTGCGAAGTCCAGCGCACCCTTGTACTGCTGGATGCCTGTTCGCGGGTGCATGGTGATGTGGGCAAGGGGAGCCTCGTTCAACAGCGGCAGCAGGGCTAGACATTCGTCGGGGGAGGTGTAGCCCAGACGCATCTTGATGCTGAACGTGAGAGCTGCATCGGTCTGCTGTCCAGAACGGCGGGCGACCTCCTGAAGGATTTCCCTGACAGCATCCACTCGCGGGAGGATGCCTGAACCGCGGCCCGATTTCGCCTGCATGGGGAAGGGACATCCCATATTGATATCAATCTGAGGGAAGACTTCGTCTGCTGCAAAACCGCAATCTTTTTTTAGCTTTTGAATGTCATCAACTAGTATGCGGAATTCGGCGGCGTCCTTGCAAATGACTTGTGGAACCACGTTGTAAAAATGCGGGGCTTCATCATCGCTTGAACTGTAATCTGCGTTTTCGCAATGGCAGATGTTTGACTGCTGGCTTTTGATGAATTCCAGGTCCTGTTGCAAATCCCGCAGATCTTTTTCTCGGGCGGCACCTTTCTCGACGCGCAAAAATGGGGTGTAATAGGCGGCGATTCCTGACTCACCGGCCTTGGGCCCGGCATGCAAAAAATGAGCCCGTCTGTAGGCGGACTCAGTAAAACCTTGTAGCGGTGCGAAATAAACCGGCAACATTTCGGCTTCTCTCATCTCTCGTCTGTAGCGAAGCGTTCTCTCGTCTATATTACGAGCAGCGGAGGACTTGGCCGGGGCGGATGTTGTTGCTCTTGAGGCCATTTAGGCGCTTCAGCTTACCCACAGAAATTCCGTAGCGGCGGGCGATTTTACCCAGACAGTCTCCGCGGCGGACCTTGTAATAGCGGTGCTTGGCCAGTTCCTTCTGGTATTCGTCTTCGACACCCTGAATCTGGGCCTGGTCAATTTCGGTGGTGGCGGCTAGGTAGGTGCCTTCCTGGAAATTGAATACGGTGGTGGGGTCGATATAGACACCGTTATACTTCATTTCGAAGTGGAGGTGGGCGCCAAAGGATCGTCCGGTATTGCCTCCGATGCCTACGGTGTCCCCAGCCTGAAGTTCATCGCCGATTTTCACTTTCCAGCTGGCCAGATGGGCGTAAAGGGTAGTAAGACCGTTGCCGTGATCGATGATGACGTACTTGCCGTAACCTTTACGGCGACCCTGGTTGCGGACCAGCTTGACCTTGCCGGGGAATGCGGCCACGATGGTGCGGTCTTCGCCATGGCAGAGGCCCAAGTCAACGCCACGATGCATACGGTAGGTACGGATGCCATAGGGGCTTGCGATGCGGCGGCTTTCGGTGGGAATCATGGCTGTGGTCATGTCAAGAACCAGTTTGCCATCGGTGTCGTTCGAAGTGGAGTCGCTCATGGCGGCGGCCAGTTCGGCGTCCGCTTCTTCCTGGGACATTTCCTTGCCGTCGTCAGTTTCGGAGCTGTCGGATTCTGCTTCGGAATCGGTTACGGCTACGTCGGTATTTGCCTTGTCGGCGGCTTCCACAGCCTCGGTTGTGGCAAGCTTTTCTTCAATTGCTGCTGCTGGAGCGTCTACGTTACCTGCATCGGTAGAATCAATGGCTGGGTTGCCGGAAAATTCACTTTCGGTAATGGTTGCGGTAACTTTTTTTTCGGTTGAGGCCACGGAAGAGGGATTTGTCGCTTCGGTGACTTCTGTGATTTCGGATTCCAGGATAGCCTTGTCGTCTACAACTTCGGTAAGCTCTACAGTCCCATTTTCTGCAAATAGGGCGACAGGCAATGCAAACAGTGTGACAATTGAACCAAACTTCATAATAGTGGGGGTAAAGATACCTTTTTTACGGTCAATTGTCACGGAGGGAGAGGGGGATGAGGTATGAGATATGGGGTATGAGATATGGATTAATAAGTTAGGCGCCTTTGGTGCGATTATAACAATTCATATCTCATAATTCGTAATTCATAATTTACTATATTTCGCCCCGTCAGGGCCTATCATCCAGGTAGGTTCCTAGTCCGGCCAAAGGATATGCCTGCAAAGTTCAGGTTCGGCCGAAAAAGGATATATAAAATGGCAAAGAAAGTTCAAGACGCCCTCAAAGATATCATCTCCCTCTGCAAGCGCCGCGGTTTCATTTTCCCGGGCTCCGAAATTTATGATGGCCTGGCCAACACTTGGGACTACGGTCCGTATGGTGTTGAACTGAAGCGCAACATCAAGAACCTCTGGTGGAAGAAGTTCGTTACCAGCCGCAAGGATGTGCTGGGTCTTGATAGCTCCATTCTCTTGAACCCCCGCGTTTGGAAGGCTTCTGGCCACGTGGGTAACTTCTCTGACCCCCTGGTTGACTGCCTCGCTTGCCACGAACGTTTCCGTGCAGACCACCTGCTGGAAGAAAAGCTGGGTGACGGCTGCTGCGCTGGCAAGAACTTCGACCAGATTGCCGAAATGATGGTGGAAAACAAGATCGAATGCCCGAGCTGCGGCAAGACCGAATTCACCAAGCCCCGCGCATTTAACCTCATGTTCCAGACCGAAATCGGCGTTATCGAAGGCGAAGGCAACAAGGTTTACCTCCGTCCGGAAACCGCTCAGGGTATCTTCGTCGACTTCAAGAACATCGTCGACAACGTTCGCCCCCGCATTCCGTTTGGCGTGGGTCAGATCGGTAAGTCTTTCCGTAACGAAATTACCCCGGGTAACTTCATTTTCCGTACCCGCGAATTCGAACAGATGGAACTGGAATTCTTCTGCGAACCGGGCACCGAACTTGACTGGTACAACTTCTGGCGCAAGTATTGCTTCAACTGGCTCATCAAGGACCTGGGCGTGAACGAATCCAAGCTCCGCCTCCGCGAACATGCCAAGGAAGAACTTTCCCACTACTCCAACGGTACCACCGACGTTGAATACGAATTCCCGTTCGGTTGGGGCGAACTGTGGGGTATCGCAAGCCGTACCAACTTCGACTTGACTGCTCACCAGAACGAATCCAAGGTCAAGCAGGAATACAACGACCAGGTGAACAATAAGCGTTACGTTCCGTACGTTGTTGAACCGTCCCTGGGTGTGGAACGCTTGCTCCTCGTTCTCCTCTGCGACGCTTACGAAGTCCAGAAGCTTGAAAACGACGAACGTACCGTTCTCCACTTCGACCCGAAGGTTGCTCCGGTTAAGGTTGCTGTCCTCCCGCTGGTCAAGAAGGGTCAGGTCAAGGCTAAGGCTGAAGAACTTTACGAACAGCTGCTCCAGCGCTGGAACGTGGAATACGATGAAACTCAGTCCATCGGTAAGCGTTACCGCCGTCAGGACGAACTGGGTACTCCGTTCTGCGTCACCGTCGACTTCGACACCGTTGGCGAAGGCGAATCCGATCCGGCAAAGCTGGGCTACGTCACCGTCCGTGAACGTGACTCCATGCAGCAGGAACTGGTAAAGATCGACGAACTGGAAGCATACCTGGCTGCAAAGCTCGGTTGTTAAGAGGTATGAGGTCGGGCTTCGCCCTCTGAGGTGCGAGGTCGCGACTTTGTCGCTCTGAGGTTATAGTCAGAGCTTCGCTCTAGAATCTAAAAAGGTCACTCCCGATGTTTTTTCGGGGTGGCTTTTTTTATTTTCGCCTTTTTTGGCGAAAGTGGGCTCCAAAAAGAGTTGAATCCTCTGTTTGGAGTCTATTTTTATAAATAAATTAACTGTTTGCGGCTTTAAATTTTGCTTTGATTGAAATCTATGGATTCCAAATGAGGCTAATTTGCTGTTCTGGAGTCCATAATGCCAATAATAATGGACTGTAAATTCTGTATAAAGTATTTTTCTGGACTCCAATGTTGCAAAAAAGAAAAATTTGGAGCCCATTTTATATAATTTCCGCCACTTGATAGTATATTAAGCTCCATGAACAACCCGAAAATTAATCGCCTTATAGGCTACATCATTTTGTTCATTGGCTTTTTCCTTTTTTATAGGGGTTTTAAGCCTGTGGGTGTGTCGGACAATATTGCCGATGCGGATTTTGTTTTGCTTGCTTTGGCCGCCGGTTTCCTTGTGGGTTCCACTGTGTGGATGATCAAGAAGGTTCGCTGCCCTCATTGCAACAGGCTTCTGCATTTGAAACTGTATAATATTGATGTCTGCCCCCATTGTGGAAAATCTACAGACCCGGATGAAAAATGACTAATCTCAATCCTTTCTTCAAATCTATCATCGATCAGGACAACACCGCCATTGTGGTGTGCGACCTGAACCATACCATTGTGTACATGAATCCTTTTGCCTGCGTGGCCCAGGCCAAGCGTGGGGGAGCCGCCCTTATTGGTCGTTGCCTCATGGATTGCCACAGCCCCGATTCCAGGGAAAAGATCCAGAAGGTGATGGATTGGTTCAAGGCTGACAAGTCCCACAACCGTGTCCATTCCTTCTTTAACGAGAAGCAGGTGAAGGACGGCTACATGATCGCCCTTCGCGATGAGAACGGCGAACTGATCGGCTACTACGAAAAGCACGAATACCGCACCAAGGACGAAACTCCCTTTTACGCCTTTTGATGGTTAAAATCAGCCGCTTTTTGTGATTTATGTTACAATTTGGAATGGAAAAATGCTTCAAAAAAACTTATTTGAAGCATTTTTTGCTACAGCTCCCATATTATAGAATAGATTGTTAACATAGTTTTACAACCTGTTCTTATTGTATGTTGAAGTGGCTGAAAAATTATCTGCTTTATGCGACAGTGGACCCCGATGAACTGACGAAGGTCGCGGGTTCCGTTTCGCGGAGTAACCAGAAGTCTCTTGGCGCGTATTCCCTGATGGGGATGTTCTTTTTCGGCGCCATGTTTACCCTGTCTGCGCTTTCTGAAATTGCTTCCCTTAATCACAATGTGGTTGCCTATTCTTCGGCCACGTTGCTCTGTTTCTTCATTTTTATGGCCAACCGGTATTTAACCAAGAAGAATCCCCGGATGGTCATCTTTCTCATGTATGCATTCAACTGGCTCTTGCTTTCCTTTGGACTCTACCTGACGTTTGTGACCTCGCCGGAGCGTATTACGGTTTCGCTTTTGGTAATGCAGATGCTTACCGCCCTGATTTTTACGGATCGCCCTTACAGGTTCCTGATCAGTACGTTGTTGCTGGACGTGGTTTTTGTACCCCTGGCAATTATGTATAAGCCTTCCGAAATTCTGGTGCTGGATATTGTGGACGTGCTGATTTACGGTATCATCGGTCTGGTTGTTGGCTCCTTCATGTCCCGTATGAAGTTCGAACGTTTTGTTCTTGAACGTAAGGTGGGCGAGCTGAACGATGAACAGGGTTTGACTCATTACATCAAGTCTATGGCCGACATTTACGAGACTGTTGTGCAGATCGACGTAAAGACCGAAACCTTCCGCGCCGTGATCAACAAGACTAACATGGTGGAGTTTGACGGTCATGAGAACTTTGGCAAGCAACTTCTGATTGCCATGAGGGACGCCATTGATGAAAATGGCCTTGAAGCTCTTGTTCCCTACGCCAATATTGCCGCCGTTGCCCAGAGCATGAAGGGCAAGCGAACCATTACTCACGAATTCTTTGGTAAGCGTCTTGGTTGGTGTCGCGGCCGTTATGTGGCCGTGGGTTCTATGTCAGATGATCTTGTTCCCGAGCAGATTATTTTCGCTATCGAAAACATCAACGAAGAAAAGAATAAAGAGAATAAGCTGATTACCCAGGCGCAAACCGATTTGATGACCGGATTGTATAACCGTACCGGTGGCGTCAACAAGGTAAAGCTTTCCTTGCTAGAAAACAAGGTCGGCATGCTCTGCCTGTTCGATATCGATAATTTCAAGTACGTCAACGATACCCACGGACACCAGGCGGGAGACCAGGTTATTATTGCCGTTGCCGAAGCCATGAAGTCCGCTTTCCGCGATGAGGATATCTTGCTTAGGCTTGGCGGCGATGAATTCGTAGTCTACCTGAATGGCGTGGCTACGGAAGATCAGGGGACGCTTGCGATCCGCCGACTTTTTGATGAAATCGACAAGATCAAAATCGACGAAATCCCGGATTATAGGGTGTCGGTCAGTCTAGGTGCCGCCTTCTTCAGGAAGGACTCTAGCCTTGACTTTAACGACCTGTACAAGCAGGCGGATACTTGCACCTACCAGAGCAAGAAAATCGAAGGCAAGTCCTTTACGTTCTTTAGAGATTAGCTTGGATAGAAGTTGTTGAATGTCGCAAGCGTAAAATAAATGGTTCCTTTTCAAAACAAAAAAAAGCTTCTCTTTCGAGAAGCTTTTTAAGCGGGATAGACGAGGCTTGAACTCGCAACCTCCGGCGTGACAGGCCGGTGCTCTAACCAAAATTGAGCTACCACCCCAGTGGTTTGTCTGGTCTTTCAACCGACGCACCAAATGTACTAATATGTTTCTTTGTTGTCAAGGGAATTGCGGCTGAAAATGCAAAAAAATGCGTGAAAATGCAAAAAAAAAACGTGCCGTCCAACAATAAAACAGCATCGGCTGATGATAAAAAAAGAACACCTTTCTTTCGAAAAGTGTTCTTTTAAGCGGGATAGACGAGGCTTGAACTCGCAACCTCCGGCGTGACAGGCCGGTGCTCTAACCAAAATTGAGCTACCACCCCAGTGGTGAAACAAAGATATAAATATCCATAAATTTTGTCAAGCCATTCAGACCAAATTAAAATAAAAAACGGTCTCCGTTCGAAAGAACGGGACCGTTTTTTGCTTTAACGACTAGACCCGGGCGAAGCCCTTGGGGGTCCAGGGGGTGGAGCCCCTTGCGTCGCTAAAGGCTGATCAACCCTTCAGTGTCCTGGGACATTGCGGTGTAGAATGCAAAGCGTGCATCCACTTCCTTCTGGAGGTCGTCGGCCAGCTTCTTAGCAACTTCCGGGTTGTTACGGGTGAGCTGCTTGTAGCGGTTTTCGGTGTAGATGTATTCTGCAACCGGGATAGTCGGGGCCTTGGAGTCGAGAACAAGGGGAGCCTTGCCTTCGGCAGCGAGAGCCGGGTTGTAGCGGAGCAGAGTCCAGTAACCGGAATCCACAGCCATCTTCTGGTGTTCCAGCTGGCTGTTGAGATCGAAGCCGTGGTTGATGCAGGGGCAGTAGCAGATGATCAGAGACGGACCATTGTGAGCTTCTGCTTCCTGGAGAACCTTCAGAGCCTGAGCGTCGTTTGCGCCGATGGCGATACGGCCAACGTACACATTCTTGTAGCTCATGGCGATAAGACCGAGGTCCTTCTTGCCAGCGCGCTTACCAGCGGCAGCGAAGAGGGCGACGGCGCCACGGTTGGTGGACTTGGAAGCCTGTCCACCAGTGTTGGAGTAAACTTCAGTGTCGAGGACGCAGATGTTCACATTTTCACCGGTTGCCATGACGTGGTCGAGACCACCGTAACCGATGTCGTATGCCCAACCATCACCACCGAAGATCCATACGGACTTCTTGACCAGGTAGTCGGCGAATTCGTCGCGGAGGCTTACGGAAGCTTCGTCGGTTGCACCAGCGAGAGCAGCCTTCAGTTCAGCAACGTTAGCGCGCTGAGCCTGGATGCCGGCTTCGTCGGACTGATCCTGAGAAGTGAGCTTAGCCTTGAGTTCGGCAGGAACGTTCACAGCTTCGAGGAGGCTTACAGCCTGGTTTGCATGCTTGGTGATAGCCAGGCGCATACCGAAAAAAAAGCGTTTTTTTTACAATTAAAAAAGTTTTTTACATTGTTTTCTAAATTTCAAAAATTTGAATACGCTTTGAATACAAGAAACGACTTCATATCAAAAATTTATCCACGAGGTACGAAGTCGAAAAATCTAAAACAATAAGCCCAGACTCTAACGAGTCAAGGCTTATTGTCATCGTTCAGAAAATTCTGGACGTATTCATTCTCCCGTTTGTTCAGGTATGGCCGACGCCAACATTGCCAATCGAGTCGCATTCGGATGAATCGCTTCCGCACTACGAAACAAACTGCTCATCTTTTTCAAATTACTAAGTGATGTATAATCGTGTAAAATCTGATCAATGAAGTAAAGTAAGCACCTTGGTTTTATATATTCTATATGAAATCTATTTTTTATACCGCAGTCTTCAAGCCTTAAGGCATTATCCATTTGGTCTTTTCCTAGCGGCAACACAAGGAATGGGACTTCATAATAAATACATTCCTTGATTGTTGCCAGACCACCATGAATAATAGCGCAACAAGTTTTTTGTTTATTTTCATCAGACTGAAGTTTTTCATGCATTGCATTAAGAATTCGTCTCTGCGGAGCCCACCCACAGACTGTTACATTATCAGGGCAATCCCATTTTTTTTGAATAAGGGTTGACCCAACACAAAGAATAAGATGGTAATCCTTCATTTCTGCAGATGCCATAGCATCAATCATTGATTTAAACAATGATAGGGCACTATCTTCATAATCAAGAATTTGGGAACCAGCCGTTACAAAAATCAAATTTGGTTTCTCTAGCACATCGTCCCATTCAACGGAACCGTCATCATCTATTGGCATCAATTCTCTAACTATACAAGGCTCCCCATAATGAACAAGCGCTCCATGATGATTAGCGTAATTTTTATAATCAAATTGCTGCGGACACGGAATAAGTTCATTGAACGTCCGTAAAGGTGTCACAAACTCCTCAAGTGTGCAGTTACAATTCTCATGCCACAAATCAGGATTAGTCTGATGATTCCTTACAATATTAATTAGCATATTTTGTTCTTCTGGCGAAAACGCCATCAAATTCTGCAAGGCATGTATTGCAGGGTCGTCATTCGGATGACGAAGATATGTTGTCGATATGGCAAATTGTTTCAACTGTCCACTGATAGAAGAGGCGGTATTCTTAGAATGATAATAGAGAATCAATGTTTCTAACGAAGTAAAATATCCAGACACAAGCATATCAGGCAGCCTGGTCGTAATAGTATTCCTTAAAGATACCGCATCACTAATAATATTAGCTGAAAAAGGAAACTCAGACATTTGAGCATCTTCATAACCCAAACAAGCCATTACCCAAATATGATCCGTTTTCCATCGGTTACTCGGAGTTGTTTGAATTTCGTTCGTATACCCCTTGGGATATGTTTTCGACAAAATATTATTGTAATGATATATGCAATATTTTTCAGAAATCGGATTAACCGTTACATAATCACTAATAATTTTCCCACAATCACATATTCCCATATACTCGACTTCATATTTATGGACTTTTTCGTCATTGATGGTTACACACTGCGAATACAGGTAATCGGCCCAAGCAAAAGTAGGAAGCCAATGGCCCTCTTCCTTATATACATCAGGCCAAAAAAGGATTTTCTTCGGGGCTGCCATAATGTTTTCTCCTATTTCAGAATTACCACTTCGCACTTTCCGCTCACCCGTACAATGTAGTTGCCGGGTGTTTGCATAGTAATCGCTGTCGTGCCTGTCGCCGAGAGCGGCTTCGCAACAACCAAGTGACCAAGCGCATCGAAGATGCGGACATTCCCGCCCTGAGTATTGGAGAGCGTAATCGTCATGCCATTCACCGCAAGGTTGAATTTTTTTTGCGGGGGTGCCATCACGAAATTCGACTTCTCCGACGAACTGCTATTTGCCTTTGACGACGAAGATTTTGCCGAGGACGAAGACTTCGCTTCGCTTGAAGAAGATTCCTGCTTTGCAGAAGAACTACTCGGCACAACGCTAGACGAACTCTGTTCTTCAGAAGAACTCGAAGGCGGAGCCACAGAACTAGAGGAATCTTCCTTTGAAGAACTAGACGATTTCTCAGAGCTGCTGCTTGGAGCCTGCGACGAGCTAGATTCAACAGACGATGACGAAATTGATGAAGACGATTCCGTGCTAGAACTACTCGACTGCGAGCTGCTGGACAGACCAAACTTCGAATAGAATTCTTCACAGGATCCTTCGCTTACGAGAATCGGATAATTGCCCTCGCAGTATTGCCAGACGCCGCTATCGTCATCAAGGCCTGCATTCGTGTTGAGAGTTTCAACAAAAGCCGGCGACTGCATGACCGCGGTCGTTTTGCCAAGGACATTTGTCTGTGTTGAATTTCCATCAAGTTTTCCAACAGCGTGCATTGTGTCAGGGGTAGAAATGGCTTTGTCATAGTAAACGTTGCTTAAACGGCTATATGACGCTTCAAAAGTAACACCACCATACCTGTGATTTTTTGCATTTTTTTTAGTTTTTAGAACTCCATACGATGCACTTATTTGAGAATTGTTATAAGACGCGCCCTGTATACTAGCCACAAGAGATGATGCATAGAAGAAATTTTTACTTCCAATATTTACTCCTTCTCCTATGATTAGGTTCGATCGAGAATTATTCAAATCACATAGATTTGCTTCACCAGCAATTCCACCAACATAAACATTATAATAGGTTCCGCTATTACTATTATTGGGTGAAACGAGCGAATCTATTTGTATGTTTGCATACGAACCAGAAACAATTCCACCTAGATCTGCAGAACCAGAAGTATAACCATCCATATCCCCTACGATCCCTCCTATACTCCCATCGCCAACACCATTTACAATTAGCGATTCAACAAAAGCGATACTATTGAGAATTTGGGTATTTTCACTAGTACTTGCGACAATTCCACCAAAAACCATATGAATGGGACTTGATTCTTTGTTCTGTAATTTTATTTTCCCATTAAACAGACAGTTTTCTACAATACCATTTTTTCCTGAATATACGGAAATCCCACCAAAATACCCATTAGTTACAACCACCTTATTTATTGGTTCAAAAGTGCAATTTTTTACTTTCCCATAATTATTTATAACAATGCCTGCCCTATTAGCGGCTTGTTTTATTTCATTAAACGCACCACCTGAATAGCCACTAGAATAATAGGCTCCAATTGTTCCCGTACTATTACATTTTTCTATCAAGCCTCTATTTATAAATGCTATGCCAAAATTTTTTGCAAAACAATTTTTTATGGAACCATAATTTGTATATGCAAAACCAGCAATTTGTTTCGCACCATCATTCTCTTCAATAGAATTTTCAATCACTCCATAGTTTAATGCAACCCATGTAACAACATTACTTTTCTTTACAGAAAAATTCCTGAGGATAAAATTTTCACCTGTATAACCAAATATTGCGCCATTGGAGAACAACCCAAAGATTGTAAAACCAGCTCCATCAAAAATGCCGTCGTATACACTTGAATTAGAAGCTCCAATGGTTGATGATGAAATTTTGCTAGTTAGAGAATCATTGTCCATAAAATGGATGTCATTCCCAAGAATTGCATTTATCTTACTTTCACCTTTTTCATTCACCTGATACGCAAACCAAGCAAGTTCACTCGGACTTGTGATAACGTAATATTCAACGCCATCTATTTCTTTGGAAGATGGTTTTGATGTTGAGCCATCCCAGTCTTCGGCGAACGCAAAAAAAGCGAAAAAAAGGAAAACAATGTAGAAACACTTTTTCGACATAAGAACAACCTCCATTTTTATGCTGTATAAGTTAAAAATAGAACTACTTTAGCATTTACAAAGTTGACCATCGAATCGGCATCCATATCTCTTTTTAAATAAAGAGTGAATTCGTCTGTTAAGCGCGCACCTTCAAATGGCAAATATTGGTCACTATGAAAAGATATATCAAATTTATCAAATTCTGAAAAAGACATTCCCGTAGCCCAATTCCTATTTGTTAAATCCCCTTTTGTTATACTAAGTTTGGCATATAATCTAGTATAAGAAGCAACAGGAGTTTCACAAATAATTTGAACACGCATGTCTAAAATACGCATATTTTCATTACATTCAGAAATTTTTTGATTAAGATCTTTTATTGTGATTGAGCAAGTTCCTTCACTAATTTTAGGAGACAAATTTGCCTCTACAACAATTGGTTCCGTAATTGTAGTTTTATGTTCATCATTCTTCAAATATGCCTTTTCCATCCTTCTCAAGTCAAGCAAAATCCTTTCTGGAGCAAGCAATCCCTTGTAGAAAGAGTCCCAATAATTGTTCTGAATATATGGTTTGTTATTGTTGTCATTCGGAATTTCAAAATGATAAGCATTCTCTGCCATCCTGGCAACTTCAATTAGAAGATTCACATATTTTTTGAAAGTTTTGCCAAGTTCCTTTTCAAGCCAAACATACAATTCATTGTTCGTGAATTTTTCGCTAAGAGCTTCGTAAACTTGTTCAGAGCGAAGAATTTCGTTTTCAATATTCTTATGTTTCTTCTCAACTTGTTGAGTCTTGATTTCGTTAACGACTTCCTGCTTTTCGACTTCGACAACTTCGGCGTCGGCTTCTTCGTCTTCCAGGAGCCATTCCTTTTTACGGCGTTCCAGTTCAGCCTGCAACTTTGTCTTTGCGGCATCCAACTGTCGCTGAGCAAACCTTGCGGCGTAACTTTCAGCAGCACTTACAAGGTTCTCGGCCAATTTCGTACCGCCCAAAGATTCTATGTCGAATCTCGGGCCACCGAATGCGTTCACCACGGAGCCATATTTGAAATCAGGGATCTTGAATGTTGCAGAAGCGATGTTGCGGACTTTCTCGACAGTTTCTTGGATTTTCGCCACTTTCTCCATCAACTTCTGATACTTCTTCTCGGCAGCAGACACAAGGTGCATGGCCTTTTGCTTCTTAGAGGTATTCTGCTTTGCAGTCTTCTTTTCTTCAAGCCGAACCTTTTCGGCTTCCAGCGACTTGACTTCCAATTCTTGGACTGCCTTGCTCTCTGCAATAACAGCCTTGTCACACTTGGCCTTGAAGACCTGCAACTGTTCGGCGTCCTGTTTTTCAAGAATTGCAAGCAAGTCTCGGCCCATCAGACAAGCATCCTTCGCCATATCAACAGCAAGTTTGACGATGACGCGGAATCGATAGATGGAACGTTTTTCGTTAGCAGAGTTCAAAATAGAATCAATGGAAAGGCCCATTGCGCGAGCCTTCACCAACATTCCCGGGTCAATGGGTGGCGCAAACAGGGCAAGCGTACGCTTGACTCCCTGAATGTTGAGACTATTGCGGATTTTGTACAATCTGTCGGCAACCATATCCCAATAAGAGAACAAGGTATCGTTGCGTGGCACGGAAAAATAGAACATCGATTCTATGATATTTCCGGTACGTTTTGCCTGATCATCCATCGCACGTATATTCAGGACCTTCGCCTTGTCCCTACCAACAAGAGCCGAATTTTCATATTTTATAAACGCATTGCCCAAGTCATCAGTCTTTGAAAGCAACTGCCGAACCGTCAATGGAGATACAGCATCTGGTTCTGGCGCTTCAGAATTCTTGGGACCAAGTAATTCCGCCGCAAGCACATAGAACTGAATTGCCAAATTCACAGATTCCGTAGTATCTTTCGTAAATTCCTGGTCTCCCCATCCAATGAGCACATCCAGATACTTCATCACCACATATTTTTGGTATGCAACATTGCGATAACGAGCAATCAGGTGAGGATTGAAAGGGTCATTCTTCCACTTATCTACAAGCGACGAAAGTGCAGAACGGTCAGGCAATTTATCTTGCGCTGTAGGTTGTCCCAACATTTCCAAAACGGATTTAGCAGCGTCCTTATTTGCAAAGAACGGCAAGAACTTCCAGTATCGCGCACCCTTGGGCAAATCTTGGATAAAATATTTCGTTCTTTCATAGGACGAGAACTTTTCCCTAGGGTCAAACACAAGTTGTAGCCACAGCAGGGCTTCTTCGTAGCTCTGTTCCGCAATCATCTTTTCGGCAATGAGCATCGGGACATAGAAGAATAGTTCCCAGTTATACATGGCATTTGCGCCACCCCATACAAAATCCACCATGGGAGCCGGGTACGGGCCATCTACATTAGCCTTGTTGGGCCAGTAATTGTAACGGAAAATGGTCTGGCCCAAGTCCCAAGCCTGCCAGTCGCCCGCCATGTAGTAGCCGAGATAGACGCTGAAATAATAATTGTAATACGAGTATGAATAATAATAACTGTCAGATATCGGCAAGGCCTGAGTTTCGCGCGTATAAAGCCACTTTGTTCCTCCGTCGCGATAGCGCTTGTAGAAATCGTCAACCAAGGAATGGGACAGCAATTCGAAACGGAAGTTCTTCTGAGCCGAATTCGCCTTACCGTCTTTCGGCACAGCCTGCACAAAGAAAGTTCGACGGCCATCCATGTAGAAGAACGGCAAATATTCCACCTTGTCATCCTTGTCCAATTTCAACATCGACAGGTTGGTTGCTACAATACGGAACTGACCTGGCGTATAGTTCAATACAACATTATCTTCTGGATAATTAAATCCTTTGTTTCCGCATGTAAACTCATCTGCCTCGGTAAATATGCCATGAATAAGTTTCGTGCGTTCAGGAGCAAAGTCGTCTATCGGCTGATAATCGGCAGTATACATTTCAAGTTCATCCCGCCCATCGGCATAGACCGTCACAATCGCCGCACGTTTGAAATATTGACGGCTCTTGTCATAGATACGCTTTGTCACTTTATTCACCTTAGTCGAACCATCCATGACCTCGGTAGTTCCGACAACCTCTTCATATTCCTGATAATGGTAAGCCGTTTTAACAATAGAAACAGACACTCGGTCTATCGAGGACACCGTTTTCAAGTTATAGCGGTCATCAATCTTTTCATTGTCGCCAAGAGCAAAATCAAGCGGGTTCGTCGATGCATCAATTAGGGCGTTACTTGTCATGCGGGTTCCCGTCCACTTGGTACCCGTATAACTAGTCCAGCAGATCTGGATTCGAGCGTAATATTCGATTGTTTCCAAACCTCCCTCGGATGCGGCTTCGAGATTCCGCTGTCCCATGGTCACCTGTGGCCACAATAGATAAAGGCGTTGGTTTACAATCGCAGGAGAAACCGTTTCCGACGGAATATCGACATCCAACCGTTCCCACGGAGTCCACTCTCCCGAAAGAATCGCTTTCGCCTTGTATTTGCGGTAGTAATAAGTATGGGGTTCCCCCTGTGTGCGGCCAACAATGTGCAGAGTGTAAAGGATTCCACCCTCATTGCCACCATCTTCCTTGGTCGCACCGATAATTTCAATACTTGAGACTTCACGAACTTTCTCAAGATACTCATACAGGGCGTTTTCAAGGCTTGCATGGTCATCAGAAAATTCCTGGATACGGTCTTCCAATTCTTCAAAGAAGGGGGTCTTGTCATCACGTAAATCAGATGCAATCCAGTTTTCAGGATAAAGGAACACCTTGCGGGCCGCCTCCCACACGCGGTAATTCTTCATCCATTCCCATTCGCCACGCTGTTCATCGGTCAAAACATTTTGGCCCTCCAGGCCAAGTTCTGCACGCTGGACAAAAAGCTGGATAGATGCCGATGCCTGAACGATGCGTGAGATAGTCATGTCGGGTTCCATCTTCACATCCATCAGGTAATAAGCATAGATGTCATTTTCGTCAACAAACTGTCGCGGGTAGCGACTTACATGTTCAGAAATAGAATCAGAATCACTAGGCGGAACGAAACAGGAATCCCAACACACATACGCAGCTAGGGCATCACGTTTTCTCTTGCGAAGGTCATCGTTCATTTCTTGAGCAAACTTCAACCATTCGGATTCCTTGGTGTTGCTCTTTATTGTTTGTTCAAAACGCATTACATAAGCATTGAAACCAGCATTATCTTCATACAGCAATTGCTCCAAATCGGGAAGTACGCAATGCGTCTTGGCATATAATTCATACGATTTTGTAAACTTCATCCAGCCTTGGGCACTGGTGTATGAAGAAGCAACTATACCAAAAGAATCATCTCTCAATCTTTCAATCGTATCGCCATCAATCGCTAGAATGTCTTCTAGTTTTTCCCAATCGCCTTCATTTTCATTTTTCATTAAATTAGACAACAGGTCTAAGTTAAACTCTCCTGAAAGCAACCGATCTGTCGTATAGTTAGCATAGACAAGAGTCCACATGTTGTTTAGAGGTGATATGGTAGGATTCGAGGGTTGCTCTATCAAAGCAATTTGCACAAATAAATTATTGTCCAGGTTTACGCCCTGATGCGTCGTCTGGATATAATTAAACACCCTTATTTTTCTTGCAAAGTCAACATATACAGGAATTTGCTCTTCGGGATATTCGGGCTTCTGAATTTCCGTATTTTCATCATTCTTGAAAGCTTCTTCCCATATATGAAAATTACTGTAATAGGTAGAGAATGCATTATAAAACGGAATCCAAGCCTCATTAAGTTTTATAAGCGTTTCAAAATCCTCTTCAGCAATGCCAAACTCCGCACCCACTAAAAGATTTAGATTATTTTCCCATTGACCTTCTGGAACATTCCTATCCCCAAGATCGGCAACAGCTATGTTTGCGGCAAAGTCCCTTGCTGCTTGATTTTCATCTTCACTAATGGGAGCAAGAAGATCAAGATAAAATTCCGCATCAATGGAGGTTCCCGAAAGGATGCGCCATTCATCGGAGAATTTTCTTATTCCTTCAAGACTGTGCCAATCACTATTGGTCCATACTCCATATTTTATAATTTTGTCTAAATTTGAAAGTGAAACGCCAAACGTTTTTGCAATAAGAGTGTATCGATAGCATTCAAAAAGCCCTTCTAAAAGAGAAGCATTCTCATCAACATCTATTATGCCATAGACCCTTATCGAGTCCTCTTCTGACAGCTTTAACCCCTGAGTCAATAATTTGAGGACAATGCGGCGATATCCATCATCTTCCTTATTCACGTTTACTAGCAGATTCGGCAACTGATAAACTGAATTAATAAATTCTGCCGAAGCCTCTTGTTCGCCACCCAGAACAAGGGCTTCCTGTACAGAGACTCCATATCGACCAATCAGTTCGCAAATCACATCTAGTTTTTCAAGGGGCAAGTCAAATGTCAACAGTACATCGGAAAGCGACCAGCCAAGGATATTCTTCCTATGTACAAGCACAGCCATCTTCTTGAAGAAGGAATCCCAGTCAACGGGCGTTTCAACTTCCTTTTTATTGACTATTGTTGTTTTCCCAGCAAATTCGTAACCATTGATATTGGACAACTGGTAAAATTTTGAATCCTTGGGTCTGTAGCAAACATCACTAAAAGTATCTTTTCTTAAAATTTCATTCAAATCCTGAATAGTGAATCCAGTTCTTTGCATGAATATAGCGACACGTCGCAAAATTCCAATGTAAGTTCCTGCGGAGGTATAATTCTTGTCAGGATATAGGACTTTATTAGCAAGTTCCTTCAATCCCCACAAATCCCAGGTATTGTATTGGTTATTGAATTGTGCGAGGGCACTCTGTTTTTCTGGATCCGTACTCAGCAAGTCAACAAGGCAACGCTGATTAAAATCAAGACGCAATTCCCTACAAGTGTTTGAACCCTCTCCGTTCAATTCCTGCGCTTCAGCAATGTCGTAGAAATGCAACGACAAATTAGAAAGAATTTTCTTGGCCTTGTCTCGACTAAAATTGGCTGGCAGCTGGAAGGGGTATATCTTTGTTGCCAAAAGGTCGCATGCCGCAGCATCTATTGATGATTTATCAGGGGCTTTAAATTCAAGGGGTTCCGCTCTTAATTCAGCCGCAGTCACTCCATCAGGATTATTATTGGCAATCAGTCTTGCCTTTTGACCTCTATCCAGATTCTCATCTACCAAGCACTCCAATAATTCTATACCCAAGTCAATTGTCGGCATCGGTATTTCTGCATTTGCCTTGGTCAGTTGCAAATCAAGGTAATCCGGGCGACGAGCCACAAACATGCTATAAGCGGAGCTTTTCTTCAGGAACTTCAGCAGGTCAATATAATATGCAGAGGCGCTAAGTATAGATTGCCCCTGAGTTGCTTTGGTGAAGTTAATATTCCCGAATAGCCCCGCCCAATTTGCAGTATCTCGGGTCGCTTCACGAATTTTTGCTGTATTCGTGCTGATTGTAGACCTTGTGGCCTTCAACATTCCCACTTTAGGAAGCGCCCGCGGAAGAGCCCGAAGAGTTACATTCTGTGAATCTTGAATGTTTTGCGGAGACGAACTTTCCTCTTGTCCTTCATTTAATTCATCTTCTTCAAAAGCGTCTTCTTCAATAGGTTCTTCACCAGAACTTGTAACATATGCCTGGATATTGAGAGCGGCTTCCGCCATATAATTCTGGGCAAGTCGATGGATTTTCCTTGCCTCAGACACCTTTCCAACTCCGTTACCATGCCGAGCGATAAACTCATTTTCGCTCATCGTAGAAATCTGGTAAGCGGATTTAAAGTCATGCTTGACGAGGTAGGCAATTGCCTTTGCGTTCTCAGTCAGGTGATAGAGCCGCTGCAACTGCAAGATTTTCTCTTTATTCTGCTTTCTTTTTTTGTCTCTTATCTCTTCTTCGGTCAATTCTTGCGTTTCTTCACTATCGTCTTCTTCCGTGGCTCCGTTTTCTTGATTTTCAGCAGGTTCTTCCTGTTCTTCACCTTCATCTAAGGCAATAGGTTCAGGATCCGGTTCAAGTTCTACACCAGAAATATCAAAGAAAGTTTCATTCTTGCCAATATATTCATCCAAGTCAGTGTCAGAAAGTGAGAACTTTTCCCACTTCGGAGTCGTTAGCTCTTCGCAAACCTTCGCCCAGTTCGAGCCTGATTCAAATAGGCCTTTTAACTCCCACAACAAAGCCTGCTGCGGGTACCATGCTATAATCCGCTCCGAAAGTTGGCGGGCGTAAATAATTTTCTTCAAGTTGACGTTGTTGCCGGGAAATTCCGCAGGCAATGCACAAGGAAGGGCCTCGTCTAATTTTTCGGTCGGTTCGTTTTCGTTATTTAATGGATCGTCTCCAGAATTTGGTTCCTGTTCCACCTGTCCGTTATCCGAGTTGTCTTCATTGTCACTTTTATCACTTTCGTAGCAATAGAGAACATAATAATCTTCTGCTATAGCTTTTACAATATTTTCCCAGTCCGAGTCTGCGAGACGCAACAGGTCCGAGAGTTTTTTGAATTCAAAATTCTCTTTTTTCGTCACATAACGATAAGTGCAGACAACCCCAGGAGCAAACTTTTCAAAGAACTCGTTAAGGTCAAAAACGGCCTTTAATCTAGAAATTTCATCCTGCGTCAGATGAGGAACTTCAATTACCTGCACTTCAGGCAAAATACCATTTGCATCAATTTGAATGTCGTATTCTTCTTCCTCTTCCGGTTCTGTTTCATTTTCTGTTTCGCCCGGCTCAGTAGGAGAATCGCCTTCTGTCTGTTGATTTATTTCGGGCAGAACGTTTTCTTGCAGCAGTTCAATAAACGCATCGATATCAGCTCCCACGCTATAGTAGGCTTCAAGCAATTCTTCGTAAAGAATCTGGTTTGCCGATTTAGGTGTTTCTTGAGATTCCTCTTGGTTCTCTCCTTCTAAAGAAGGTTCATTACCGGTTCCTTCACCTTCGCCAGCGACTTCCTCGCCTTCGCCTGAAGATTCTTCCTCAAAATTTTCTACGGCAACATAGTGCGGAAGTTCCGTTACCTTTTGTTCTTCTTCAGAATCTCCGTCATCTTGTGGCGTGTTTGCGCCGGAACCATTGTCACCCGAAGCCGGACTGTCCCCAGAATCAGCAGGAGTTTCACCATTCTCTGTAGTTTCTCCCTCTTCGGGATATTCGATACTCAAGTCTTCCTTGATATACAGGCTGAGCAGCTGGCTTATGGTAAGGGAATCGTTCTTGTCGTCTTCGTCTTCCGCGCTCCGCAATGTTCCGCCATTCACCAGCCTTTGCCACAGGTCTAAAATAAGCGAGGTGTCAACAGGGCAAATCAACCCGTCGGATACGGCACCAAACAATGTTTTTTGGATAATAGTAGGCTTAACCTTGGTCAGTTTGTAGAGCGTAGTGACTCCTTCTCTCAAAGCCAAGGCAAAGAAAATTTCGAGCCAACTATTTTCTGCGTCTTGTTCCAGACTGCCATAATCATCGGGATAACGATTTTGCAGCTGGAGAAGCATGCTGTAGGCTCTGAAATAAGCCTGTACATTGCTTTCAACAACCCTTTCTCGCCCCGCGACGAGAGGGAACACCGTGTTGGAGTTCAAGAAAGTACTAATTGCATTGATTTTTTTCGTGTTGTTTACCGGTGCTGTGCACCAAGAATCAACCGTATTCCGATAAACGCGAAGCAATAAATCGAGTTTCGCATACTCACACTCAAAGGTTTCCTGTTGTGACTTTAGAGTGAAGTTTATTTCCTGTTCTGTTTTTCCGTTGAAAACAAGGTGTTCGGTCGATTTGTGATAATATATTCCACCCTTTTTCTCATAGGCTTCCGCATAAAGAGAGACTTTGTCTTTTCCGTAATCTTCCTTCGAATCAAGCAAAAGGCCTACCGGCAACAAAGAAGAACTATATCGTCTCTCATATTTACCATCAGAACCAGAAAAAGTTTCACCCAAAATTTTTTTTTCAAAATATCCCGAGGGGGCTTCACCGTCAACAGAGGTATCGACAAAATGCAAGCAATAGGCAATTATCTTTATATTCGCAAGGATGTTGCCCTGCTCATTTTTCACAATTCCAAAAATACGGCAATCGCCATTCTGGTCGGGAGATTTCAAGATATCAATTGCCCCCACCTTCAATGCAGAACTTGGTTCCCTATAAGTATTGGAGGTCCAGAGATTATTGCCCTGATAATCTTCTACACGAATCCGAATCGTGGGAAACTCAAGCGATTCGTCACCATTCTGAAAATTTCCACGAGAGTAGGTCAGCGTAAAGGAGCCGTCGGCGGAAATACCCGATTCTGCTATTTGCTCAAATTGGCCGTTATTATTCAAGTTGTCGGCATAAACTTTACCCTCAAAAAACGGGACCCCGTTCTTGTTGAGAGTTCCAGAAACAGTCCAATCTGTAGGTACAGGATAAGCCATATAGCCCCCTCTTTGTTATGACATCAACAACATCCTAATATGGAATGCATAACACTAAATCTACACAAGGTTTTCAGCCTAGTCAACATTTTTAGTACAATAATGCTTTAATTTTACATTTGGCTGCATTTTTCTACAACAATTTTATAAATTTCAGAATTTTGAATACGCTTTGAATACACTCCACAAAATGCTTGCAAGTATTTAACGCAAGAAAATGACAAATAATTGACGACGTTGTTATAGAGAATTCAGCACACGTCAACCAACCTATTTCGTAACATTCGGATCCGCAAAAACAGATTTTAATCATTGTTTTTGTAAATTTTTGACGAGAATTAAATTTAAAATTTGCTTTTTCGTATTTTATTTTCTATAATAATGGCATGCTTATAGAATTTTCTGTTAACAACTATAAATCGATAAAAGACGACCTAACGCTAAGCATGATGGATTTGAAAAATTCACCAAAGGCTTTACCCTCTGTAGTTCTTTACGGAGCGAATGCTTCTGGAAAGTCAAATGTTCTGCACGCATTGAAGATGATGCAGCGAATTGTTATGAATTTAGATAGGATTATGCTTTCTACGGATAAATTACCATATAATCCCTTTAGGCTATCCTCGCAAACAGAAACAGCTCCAACAAGTTTTGACGTAGTATTCGAAAAAGAATCAAAAAAATACAAGTACGGATTCTCCTACAATTCAAAGGAGATTGTTTCGGAATACCTTTTGGTGTATGAATCCACTCGTCCGACAACTATTTATGAATTTGAGAAAAACATATTTAAACCAAATTCTAAAATTCCTTCATTAAAGAAAATTGTTAAACCAAATAATTTTCTTTATTTATGGGAAGCTGACAAACAAAATGTGGAATCAGCTAAGGTGGTTTTAGAATGGTTTAATGCATTAACCCACATATCCTTTGATGATGAAGGTGGATTACGTGGTATTTTCTCGCCCCAATGGCTAGATTTTTTAGATGAAAAAACTCAAAAAGACATGATTGCAGCATTCTTGCAAGCAGCCGATACTGGAATTAAAGATGTTTTAAAGGATGTTTCTAGCTTAAAGAAGCAAAAAAGAAAAATGGCCGATGGGTCATTTGAAGATTTTTTTATTGAAAGCCGAACCGTTAAAACAATTCATGAAAAGTTTAGTGTAAATAAAAAGAAAGAAGGTATGGTGCCTTTTGATTTATTTGATGACGAATCAACCGGAACAAAAAAAATGTTTTTCATAGCAGAATTGTTTGTTGCGGCTTTATTGGAAGGACACGTTCTTTTTTTAGATGAAATGGATGCTAACCTACATCCGATTTTGACTCGTGAATTAATTAAGTTTTTTAACGATCCTGAAATCAATACATTGGGAGCACAACTAGTTTTCACATCGCAGGATACAAACTTACTAGATCTTTCTTTGATGAGAAAAGAACAAATATATTTTGTTGAAAAAGATCATTTCGGAGGATCTCATTTAGCGTCTCTTTCAGATTACAACAATGTTCGGAATTCTGATAAAATCGAGAAAAATTATATTTTAGGGAAATACGGAGCAATTCCTTATATCGGTAAATTTGACTTCTTTAAACAGGTGTAATTTTGGCACATCGAAACTTTAAAACCAAGTCTTTCAAAAGGAAGAGAAAAACGCTTTCTCTTAGAAAGCTTTTCTTGATTGCATGTGAAGGTGAAAAGACTGAACCAAACTATATTAATGATTTGATTCAATCGGAAAAAGACGCAAGAAGAATCGCCTCAGGATCAAAAGTTTTGATTGTAAACCATCAGCATACGGATCCATGCGGCGTATTAACCGATTTATGCTCCGACCCAAAGTATGAAGACGCGGAACAGCGTTGGATTGTAATTGATCGAGATGCTGTCGAAAACATCAAATCAGAAAACGGCGGACATACTCAAGAAAATTTTGACAAAGCTTTATGTGGCGCATCTGAAAAAGGTGTAGACGTCGCTTATTCAAATCCATGTTTTGAACTTTGGCTTATTTTGCACTTTGAATATAGGGATTCGTCATCAAGCCGTATTGACGTTCAAAAGAAAGCCTTGCAATTGCTAAAAAAGAGCAAACTATTGAAACCAAACGCAACCATCAATGACCTAAAAGCAGAAAAGGGCTTATTTACAGCTTTGGGCGAAACGAGACTAGAAAAAGCGGTAAAAGGTGCTGAAAAACTGTATGAAATAAATGGCGGTACACGCCAAAATCCGTGTACAACTTTTCATAAATTGATTGAGGCGATAAAAAGCTTTTAGATGACAAAGCGGTAATCGCTATAATATAATTGCGAATAACAATAGAAATGTCACCCTTTAATCCCGCGGACTAAACCTTTTTGAATAACCTTTTGCGGCGTTTTGAAGGCATTCTTGATTCTAGAAGCGTCCTTATAATCTATGCGGTGCAATGAGGCATACTTATAAACAAACCATACCATTGCATTTCGAGCAATCATAGAGGTATCGTTGTCTTCACAGAATGTTTTTATAGCATCGACATCAAGTTCCTTACTATACCACATCAGATTTTCAAACTTAACGATTTGGGCTGCCGGCGTACCGAGATTATCACATACACTAAGAACAATATCTCGCAATTTTTCAGATCCCAACGAACTAACCATCCTATTATGCGATATGTCGAATGGAATATTGCCTTCATCTTCTTTTATAATAATTGTTGAATACGGGCGATTTGTCGATCATATCGATTTTATCGTCATCAACCCACTCTTGGATTTTCTTCTTATAATCTTTATCTTCTTGTTTAAAGGATATATAGCACTTATGTCCCATTTTTCACCTCTCTTTTTTACGTTAAATTATCCAACAGCACCTGTGTCCCGGCGAAAAAAATATTCCCTTCTCATTTCTTTACTCATACCACAAATTGTAGCCAAGAGCGACATTTCCGACTCCAGAATTTGCATATCGAATTATCCGTATTTTCAAATCGCTATTAGAGTTCGCTGTAAACTCTACCGCTTCAAACGGATTGTCTACACTATTTGAATACGCTATATACAAACCATCTTGAATTATGTACAAATCAATATCTTGAGAAATCGTCTTATTTGAAAAAACATACGATCCAGGAACAAGCCAAGAAATTGCTATCCGATACCTTTTATCTTTTACAATATCCGTTTCCGTAAATACAATAGAATCGCCAGTAAAGCAACAAGAATTTGTACCACGCCAATATCTAGAGCGCGTATTCCATCCCAAGTCCTCGTACAACGGAATTCCCTTTGCCGCCGCACTAATGTTGTCTTGATCAAAAGAAACCGCATTGGCTATTTGCTTTGTACTCCCTGTAATCAGCAGAGCCTTTGCCATTTCCGGGCGATGTTTGAAGAACGGATGTTGGTGCAGGACATCGGCCATAACTCCAGCAGAAAAAGCAGTTGCATCACTTGTTCCACGAGACACTCCGTTATAAGTAGAGTCATGGTCATCTACAAAGTGTGCATCATTCGGGAAAGAGAAATAGTCATAAGTCGCGATTTCCGGCTTTTGATTTTCTATCTCGGAATTTTTCCACCGAGAAAATGTTTCATAGTTGTTTGTAAAAGGGTAAACGCCCCCTACCGTAATGGCATTTAGCGCCTTTCCCGGAGTTGTCACATAAAAAGATCCCGTAGAAGATGTTTGATTTCCGGCAGCAACAAAAGACGCTATATCATTTGCATAAATAAAATTGTCTAATACAGCATCGTTTGCGACGTAAGACGAACCGCCATTAACAGAATAAGAATGAAATCCTATTTCTATTTTCGAATACGGCGCAATATTTGGCGACTCTCCTTGTGCATACTGATACAAAACAGCATTGGGTGCCGTCGTTTGAAAAATACGAACCATAGATGTCGCGTGTCTTGTGACTCCACTAGCGCATGAGCTAGTCTGCACAAAATTTGACGTATTTATTATAGAAGTCTTGGGGCAACCATTTTCTGCGATATAGGCACCGATTCCGCTACCATTGTACCCATTCGCAAAGGCCCATGTAGACACACGCGTCGTATCTAGAATTCGCGTATAAGTAGCAGCGTCTTCCGCTTCCATAATTTCACTAATATAAACCGGTTCCGAACCATTCAGCAACGAATAGATTTCTTCAGCAGTCAACGACGCTGTATAACTCGGAATATAAAAGGACTGATTCGTCTGTATGCTATTAAAATAATCCGTTTCTGAAACAGATACTCCATTTAGCCAATAATGACGCACCCCATTTTCATATCGATATTCCGCAGATATGGTCCGTTCATCTTTTTTAGGAATATTTAAAGAAGAAACCTGGACATTCATTTTCACTTGTCGAGGGATAAATGAATGGGTATTTACGGTTCGACTTGACTTCACTTTTCTGCCTAAGGCATCGTAGCTCGCTGCAGCAGAATCCGCGCCCCAATTTAGGCTTCTTGAAGATTCCAAGAATTCCTGAACTCTTGGCGAAACAGAACTATGGGGTTCATAAGGTGGCAAATACGGAACTTTCTCTTTGCCCGCACATACGGTCAAAGAAAAGAGTATTATTCCTAGCATTAATCTTTTCATTTTACCGATTCTCCAGGCACCTTGTTTTCATATTTTCAGCGTAATCATTCAAAATTGACTCGACACTTCCATTCAAATGTCCTATTGACAAAGAACAAGTCAGGTGCAGTTTTCCGCTTTCACAGTTTACTAAATGGCGAAACAATTCCCCACCACCATTTTGGCAATATTTTTCAAAATCCAAAAATTCATCTTCACAAATGGCATGGTCAAGATAAAGATTGTCTATTTTTTCATGCGAAACAATTCCCCATTCATCCGCAGTTAGGAATAATGTACGCTGGGAAATATTCCCCACACCGAAAGCGTTAACGCTCCGCACACCAAATTCCATGTAGTAGGCGTAGACATGGCAATCAAAATACGGATCGATATTCTCATAGGAGAAATAAATTTCTCGCTCACCCCTAAAATTAATTTCAACCCAATATTTGGATGAATCAATTTCATGATCATCAATATCTGCAGTTTCAGCATCAGCGAAGACCTTTGTAGAATCAACCTGATGTTCCAAAACAGCCTTTTCATCTGCAGAAATCGCCACTACCGAATTGTCATCTACGGTTCCACCCGCAGTAGAAGATTCTGAACAACCAAAGACCGTCCATACCAAAGCACATATCGTTATAGGGGCAAAACATTTTCCAAACATCTTACTTTTCATCGTCTGCACCTTCTATTTTCTCGGTCAACGGGAACAGTTGCAAATTCAGGCGCAGCACCTGATTCACCTTGTCATCGTTTGCAACAATTTCTAGAACCTGCTCGCGGCACTTTTTCAGGACTTCGACAATTTTTTCAAAGGCACCATCCGAGACACCCATGGTAACACCCGCGACATAGCGTTCATCTGCGGCAAAGCGGTCAATCGCATCGACCGCAAATGTCGCCATCTGCCTGTTCATGGAACGCACGGCCAAAGACATGGACTGAGTATCACCGCCAAGCAACTTATCTGTCTGCGAATAATTGCCGTCATCCGTCTTTTTAAGGAGTCCCGCACGGACCTGGAACTCGATAGATTCCTTCACTTCTTTCGCAGAAACTTCATGAACGCACTTGCCCGCAATTTCTTTCGGCACGGCTCCCGGCATGGCAGGCGCCAATTCACGCACTACGGGGTGTACCCAAGAATCGTAATATTTATACGCCTCGGCCCCGACAAGGTTCACCTTGCTCGCCTTTGCGATAGTCTCCATTTCGGCATAAGCGAAATGTTTCTTGTCATCGGTCTTTGCTTGCGCAAACATAACCAAGTTGAAAAAATAGTCGCGCTCAATACCCGTAAAATTAAACGCGTCCGCCACCTTGACGGTCGCCTTCTTTCCGAGGTTTGCCTTACCCTCGCATACTTGCTTCATGAATACCGGCGAAACAAAGCCCGCCATTTTCGAATAGTCGCGCCACGAAAACTTCGACGTGCGCTTTTTCCAGTCGTAAAAATCCTGCAAATAGCGCCGAAAATCTTGGTACCTTAAAATCGATTCCATACTCCAAAAATATTAACGGGTTTTCACGCTGTCAATATTTTTGATACAAAAGTTTTATCTTTATGAAATTTTTAGACTTTTCTGTGAAATAATATACAATCTACACATTTTTTGAATACACTTTGAATACGGCGCAGAGAAAAAGAAGGGGCGTAAAGTCAATATCGTTTTTGAGAAACCGCTACCAAGCTCTTTCGGAGAGATTCTGCGTAATGGAACAGATCGCAGCACATCATGCGTGTACGCAACGGCTCATTTTCGTGAAGCTGAAGGCTTTCTCGTTCTTCTTTTTCTGATTTGAATATGAAAGAGAACTCATTGTTTCCATAGAACTTCAAGACAGACGGTGCGTTGTAGGCATCAACGGCGAGAAATCTGCAACCAGTCTTATTATGCGAATCAGAAAACCAAATTTTCAAGAAATCAAGAATTTCGGAACCAATCCCATTCCCCTGAAAGTTCTCATTTACAGCAAGACGACCGATTAGCACAGACGGGTAGTTATGAATCAGCCTCTTGGGATATGGCACCTTATCTCGCAAGGTGCGACGCATCTGCCGAGCCTGAACGCTTCCGTTCGATATCGTGAACATCGATGAAATTTCGCCAGATTTCTTATGCACAAAAGCATAAGTCTTTCCGAAAAGTGTATGCTCGTATTCAGCAGCATCACAATGGAAAAAATCATCAAGGTCCTTATCACCACAAGAAAAAAAGACAGGCCCGATTGAACCTGCTTTTCCTGTAAACACATCAACCTGCAGTTGGTCGAAATATAATTCATGTAATTAGATCTTCGCAGTTCTGAGAATAGACATAGTAGACTTGGCCTTCTGAGTCAGGTCAAGTTTTCTCTTCGCCTTCAACACGCGGTTCGCCTTTTTCACGAAACGGTCCGCAGCGGACTTGCCCACGTACCAGGCAGATGCCATCATGCCGACGCCACCGAAGATGCCAACACCCAGGTATGCAGCCCAGTTGGCCGGAGCCGCCTGGGACTTGTTCAGGATGTACATCATCAGCAATGGAGTGTGGGGGAAGTTTCCCCCTTTCTTTATATATAAAAAAGACGAGAGCCGAAATTTCTTCGACTCTCATCTTTATTACTTCAGGTCTGGATCCTTCGCGACCATCGGTCGCTCAGGATGACGACGTTAACCAATTACAGGCTAATCAGGCCTTCAGTGTCCTGGGACATTGCGGTGTAGAATGCATAGCGTGCATCCACTTCCTTCTGGAGGTCGTCGGCCAGCTTCTTAGCAACTTCCGGGTTGTTACGGGTGAGCTGCTTGTAGCGGTTTTCGGTGTAGATGTATTCTGCAACCGGGATAGTCGGGGCCTTGGAGTCGAGAACAAGGGGAGCCTTGCCTTCGGCAGCGAGAGCCGGGTTGTAGCGGAGCAGAGTCCAGTAACCGGAATCCACAGCCATCTTCTGGTGTTCCAGCTGGCTGTTGAGATCGAAGCCGTGGTTGATGCAGGGGCAGTAGCAGATGATCAGAGACGGACCATTGTGAGCTTCTGCTTCCTGGAGAACCTTCAGAGCCTGAGCGTCGTTTGCGCCGATGGCGATACGGCCAACGTACACATTCTTGTAGCTCATGGCGATAAGACCGAGGTCCTTCTTGCCAGCGCGCTTACCAGCGGCAGCGAAGAGGGCGACGGCGCCACGGTTGGTGGACTTGGAAGCCTGTCCACCAGTGTTGGAGTAAACTTCAGTGTCGAGGACGCAGATGTTCACATTTTCACCGGTTGCCATGACGTGGTCGAGACCACCGTAACCGATGTCGTATGCCCAACCATCACCACCGAAGATCCATACGGACTTCTTGACCAGGTAGTCGGCGAATTCGTCGCGGAGGCTTACGGAAGCTTCGTCGGTTGCACCAGCGAGAGCAGCCTTCAGTTCAGCAACGTTAGCGCGCTGAGCCTGGATGCCGGCTTCGTCGGACTGATCCTGAGAAGTGAGCTTAGCCTTGAGTTCGGCAGGAACGTTCACAGCTTCGAGGAGGCTTACAGCCTGGTTTGCATGCTTGGTGAT